>JAIRKN010000162.1 GCA_031260095.1 Tannerella sp.
AACAATGAAAAGTACTCTACGATTTCTTCCGGAAGTACATACCTTACTAATTCTAATAACTTTTTTTCGATCATGGCTTTTTTTGTCCGCAAATATACTTATTTATTTTTTAACACACATGGTTTTACTGGTGAGCCTATTTGCATCAAATACGATAACTGTGTGGGAAAACGATTATGATTTGGATGTTGCATTAAGTGTAATTTCAGTACTTCAGGCGACAAAAATAAAAAAATATATGCATGAGAATCATCCTGACAAAAAGCGCAAACTTGAACAGGAAATAGATATGATTCGCTTTGAAATCGACGCCCTATATAAAGAAGGCGAACTTCAACAGTCTGTTATAGACAAGGTTTTCAGGTTATATGCACCCGCAGTCAAAACGTATGCAAGAATATCAGGTGGAAATCATATTTGATACGGTCAGGGGAAAAATGATCGGAGACCGCCGGATATCCCTGCGCCCTGTAGTGATTCTGTTGGGTGGCCAGCTTGCATCGGGGAAAAGCAAACTGACCGCAGTTGCTGAAAGGGAGCACTCAGGCTGCAGCGGCACTGTTTATGTATAAACAGCAAATCAAATACCTGAATCGGGAAACGGAGAAGTTAAACCGTTCGCAGATAAAGATATAAAAGAAAAATGTGCGGGATATTAAAAGCTGCCTATCTTTTCAGTTTTATTGACTTCTTTACGGACGGATGAAATATCAGGCCAACGGTGTCATCAGGGTTACGCACCAGCGAAAATCTGCCGTTAAAATAACTCCATTTGTCGTCAATATTTGCCCTGAACTGTTTATTTTCCGTCATCTCGCCGTTGAGGAGCTGTTTTATATCATCTATCTTCAAATCATTCCGGGAAATACCTGCTTTTTCAAATTCGGAATAGGGAATTTCATTCGGCAAGAATTTCACGAAATTGCCCGGGCCAAGCAATTCTGTCAAAATAAAATCTCTTATTCCGTCCGGCGTCACATCATAAATAGGATTTAACTTGAGAAAATTCCTGTCCATTCCATACCTGTCACTATTAAGAAGCATGGATATCAACGCTCGCGATTTCAGTACATACCCGGAATATTTCAGAGCCAGCCTTATCATGCTGTTAATATCTTCCCCGGACTTAAGAATCGCATATATGTCATAATAATCGCGAAAGGTACATCTTCTTAAAAGAACTTCCAGTTTCATCGCGCCTATGGCATGCACATCCGCTATGCGGATACTGTTAAGGAAAGGCAAAGGCTGCACGTCCGGCATACGGCTGTCCCGTGTATAGAAAGAAATCTTTACTCCCGATACGACAAAATTTACAAGATTCCTGTCGAGAATGTCAACATGCTCCACCGTCCCGGTTTGTTCAAGTTCTCCCATAATCTTCCTCCATTCAACTTCCACGGGTGTATTCCCGGCCGGTTTCCATTGCATAAAATCAATGTCTTCACTTTGACGGTGACGTAATTGCAGAGACAAAGCCGTACCGCCCACAAGAATATACGGTTTAACACATTCCAGTTGTGAAACGGCATGAAATATCCTGCCGGTATTCGGGGACAATCCTTCAAGCATATTTTTTCAGATGTTTTGTTTCCACCGCTTTAAGATACCTGTCCGGATTTTTGATTTTGAAACAGTACAATGCAAGGAACCTGTTCAAAGCCCTGTAACAGTCACCCTGAACAGCCAGCCGTTCACGCCATACTTCTTTTACGAACGGATGTCCGTAATACTTAAACAGCAGGGTAATTTCATATATGTCAAGATGTAACAGCGTTTTCTCAATAATGATTTCATCGGGAATGTCTTCATGCGTTACTCCAGTCAAATCATACGACCAGAAACAATGTTCGTCAAGCAGTTTCCGATACAGAATTTTCTTTATGTCCGTTGCCATTATCATACTGCAAAGATAATAAATTCCTGTCGTTGCACAGAATATTCAGTGATATTTTTTCGCTGTCTGTCAAATTGCAGCAGATGCAATACTGCCCCGAATAAAGTTTGTCCGGCTTCTTTTTTTGATACCGGTCTGCAATATTGCGGAAAAGACATTTGCTTTCATGTCCTTTCCGGTTAAGTATTCAATCCGGATCTTCAATCGATGATGCCGGTTTTTTTATAGCATTTGTGATTCTGTCAGGCAGTAATGCCGTGTTTTACCGTATTACGGTCAAAACCTGATTGAAAATCCCTGCCGCCGGCATCAGCATCGCCCGTGCATCCGGTCGCCGTCCCGGCATCTCCGAAGAAGCCATGAAGACGGCGCACATGGCAAAAAAATGTACGAATCGAAGGAACCGCAATATTCGGTACGTGAAATATGCAGCGCATTGAATATTTCTTTTAGAACACTTTACAGGTATCTTGACATTGTCGGTTCCCAAAAAAGAGGAAGTGACATAAACACTGCATCCCAAACTTAAACTAAAATCAATATGTTATCAACATGTGCCAAAGAAAATTGTTAATGACAGTCCGTTTTCCTGTTTTTTTTATGCGTTTGTCCTGATGATCCGAATTGTTTGTGTTATATTTGCAGGAAAGTAAAAAACTGATGGAAAATGAAAGTTTAAGAAGAATACCGCGAATTGTACGTGAGAGTACGGCGGTAAGCGAAACAGGGGTTGCCTTGATTTTTATTTCACGCGCTTGGAAAATACATGTTTTTCATGTACTTTTGTATCAGATTGGTATCATTTAAATTTTGGAATTATGTTAGTCGTTAGTACAAGGGAATTTAGACAGAATCAAAAGAGCTATCTGGACAGGATAGATGCAGGCGCTCAAGTTTTTATACAAAGGGGAAAAAACAGGTGTTATGCTGTTTCGGCCGTAAAGGAAGATGACACCCTGATGACAGAGGAAGAGTTTCTGTTGAAAACAGATAACGATGCTGCGATGTACGGTTATCTGCTCAAACAGGATCCGGCAGGTAAAGAATATTTGACTGAACAGGAAAGCAAAGATTTTGAAAGCTGGCTTGGTGTATGAAAGCAGGATATTCCAGGAGTTTTGAAAAAGCGGTTAAAAAATTGTCTGGCAAGATGCAGGAGACAGTGCGGAATATGATTATTGAAGTTAAAAAGGCTCAAAATATGAACGAGATAACTGATTGTATTCGACTATCCGGCTATGATTACGTATACCGTATTCGCATCGGTAATTATCGGGC
>JAIRKN010000182.1 GCA_031260095.1 Tannerella sp.
TAATCCTTCACCATAACCGATAACTGAGATTTGGAGTAAGTCTCTTTTTTCACCAGGGGATAATACATATTCACTTTTCCGGCATTTTTTGTATGCTCGACGAATCCTTTGTTTTCCAAAACACTGAGAATCGTAGCAACGGTTGTCCGGGCAGGTTTGGGCAGTTCGAATTTTTTCAGAATTTGCTGGACGCTCCCCTGTTCAAGCTCCCAAAGGATCTTCATCACTTGTTCTTCTGCTTTCGTTAATTTTAAAGCTCTCATGTTTTATACTGTTTTTATATGAAATTGACGCCTCAAAAATATGTCTAAAAAAATAGACAAGCAAGTTTAAGTCGTTAAAAAAATATAACCAGAAAGATTTTTGCAAACATTGGCTGGCGTGTCCTGGCGCGTCTCCTGGGGGTAGATCTGACTGAAATGGAAGGCTTTAATGAAAAAACGCTGCCGGACGTCCTGAGTATAACAGGCTCCGATATGGGAAAGTTGCCCACGGCAGATCATTTCACCGGCCGGTTGAATTTGAGTCCCCGCCGACAGAAGACAGGCGATAAATACATCGGCAATCAAATACGCCGGACGGGCAATCCAGCCACGCAGGCGTTGCGTATGTCTGCACAGTTCATCGGTACCAAAAGCAGGGGGGCTGTATCGAAAGGTGGGAGTGCCGTCGTAATGACAGAGGTAGGGAGCGCAAGGACGGGATGTGTGTCCGTCATGCGGGTATGGGTGGGTTCGCTGGTGACGACCTTGTCTTTGGTATCGGAAAAGCCCGAAAGTATTTGCCGGCGAATACGCTTGTTATGGCAAGGGTAAAAATCAGCCGACAAACGAAAAATGTATCACGCTAAACACTTCCGACTTAGATGCAGAGAACACGATTGAAAATCCTCACCGCATGGCTTCCGAAGAATGCGTCCTGTCTATCCGCGGAAATATATTCGCCACAGATACTGTATGTAAAACGAAGAATGGCAATCATTCAATAAATGATCGCAAATAATCAATAAAAGACAGATCCATCCAGTTTCCTTCAAATAATTCCCCATTGATAAAGAACGTCGGCGTACCCTCTACTCCCTGTTGAGTCCCCGTCTTATAATCAAATTCCACTTTTCGGAAAAATACTTCTCTCTCCAAATCTTCTTCAAACTGTTTCATATCCAATCCTATCTGCCGTGCATATTCCATCAGATGAGCATCCTCCAGTTTTCTCTGGTTTTCGAACAAAATGTCGTGCATCTCCCAGAATTTACCTTGCGCGCCTGCCGCTTCTGCTGCTACGGCAGCATGAATAGCATGAGCATGTAATTCCGGTAAAGGAAAATTCCGGAAAACAATCTTCAGATCGTCACCTAACTGTTTTTCTACTTCCTTCAGTATGTTGTACGCTTGTCGACAATAAGGACACTGGAAATCCGCATATTCTACTAATTCAAGAGATGCGCCGGCATTGCCTCGAATATGATCTTCATAATTTACTTTCAAATTCATAATTAATTCTATATTTAAATACTACCCTATAAATTGCAAATATAATCATTAAATGATCCGAATCAAACAATATCACCCATCTATTTTCATTTTAAACTTTTCTCTTTTACATTTCTTTGCTCCATTCGGTAAGAAGACATCCGGAATCTGTCTGCGTTTTTTTGTCCATATAAAAAATTAAAACTACATTTGTCCACATGAAAAAGATAATAAACATATTATTCATCTTTATTGCTGCGTTGAGTATCGTTTCATGCTCGACACGAAGACAATCCGCTCAACCGAAACCGCCGCCGGTCAAGTCGGCACAAGCTGCGAAGAAACCCATACCTCAATACAACCATCAGACCCTGTCTAACCTGTCGAAACAGTTTGGCGTGCGTTTGACGCAAGCAGATAATATCACACTCTACAACGCTTGTAGCAGTTGGATCGGGGTCGGATACCGTTATGGGGGTAACACCAAGAAAGGCGTAGACTGTTCCGGCTTCGTATCCGCCGTTTACAAACAGGTGTACGGAATCGGACTGGAACGTAACTCGGCTAATATGTTGAAAAAAAACTGCGCTCCCATCCGAAAAAATAACCTGAGAGAGGGAGATCTTGTTTTTTTTAAAACAACCGCCTCGGGCAACCGTAACATACCTACACACGTCGGGATCTATCTGAAAAACGGCAGATTCATCCATGCCGGCTCGTCACGGGGGGTTGTTGTCAACAGCCTTTCCGAAGCGTATTATGTCCGTACATGGATCACCGGGGGACGTGTAAAAAGATGAAACGAAAGTTTTTCATTTCGCACACGCTTGGAAAACCCGACTTTTTCATGTAGTTTTGCACCTTTGAATTACTAAAATTTTAAAACAAATGCTCACTATTAAGACGATTACGGAAAATCGGGACGAAGTAATTCGTCGTTTAGCGGTAAAAAACTTCGACGCTACGACATACATAGACAAAGTCATCGCACTGGATGCGATTCGACGCACTGCACAATCGACCTTAGAGGCGAATCTGGCGGAAATAAACAACCTCTCAAAAAAGATCGGCGCACTGATGAAAGAGGGTAAAAAGGAAGAAGCAGAAGCGGCCAAAGCGCAGGTATCCGAACGGAAAGAAAGAAGTAAAAAACTCGACGCTACAAAGGAAGATGCGGAAAAAAGTATGTTTGACATCCTTGTTTTAATTCCCAATTTGCCGCACGAATCCGTTCCCGAAGGGAGAAGTGCGGAAGATAATCCATGCGAGAAAATGGGCGGTATCATCCCTACACTCTCCGAAGATGCTCTCCCACACTGGGATCTTGCTAAAAAATACAATCTGATCGACTTCGAGCTTGGGGTGAAGATAACGGGAGCCGGCTTTCCGGTTTATATCGGACAGGGCGCACGTCTGCAACGGGCATTGATTGACTTTTTCCTTGATAACGCAACGGAAGCCGGATATACGGAAATACAACCGCCGTATGTAATAAACGCCGATTCCGGTTATGGCACGGGGAATTTGCCGGATAAAGAAGGACAGATGTACCATTGCGGAACGGATGATTTATACCTGATCCCGACAGCCGAAGTGCCGGTTACCAATATATACCGCGACGTTATCGTAGACAAGGCGTTATTGCCGATAAAAAATACGGCTTATTCGGCCTGTTTCCGCCGCGAAGCCGGATCATACGGAAAAGATGTACGCGGCCTGAACCGCCTCCACCAATTCGACAAAGTGGAAATCGTACGGATCGATACCCCGGAACATTCCTATCAGTCGCTACAGGAAATGGTCGACTATGTGGAATCACTGGTGGAGAAACTTGAACTGCCCTGGCGGATACTGCGTCTTTGCGGAGGTGATATGAGCTTTACCTCATCGCTGACATTTGATTTTGAAGTGTTCTCGGCCGCACAAAAACGCTGGCTCGAAGTCAGTTCCGTTTCCAATTTCGAAAGTTTTCAGGCGAACCGCCTGAAATGCCGCTACCGCGACGATCATAAAAAGACCCAACTGTGCCACACACTCAATGGGAGTGCGCTTGCCCTTCCGCGCATAGTAGCCGCCATACTCGAAAACAACCAGACGCACGAGGGAATACGCATACCCAAAGTGCTGATTCCTTATACACGCTTCGATATGATTAAATAAGAGGGGGCTTTAGCGTTAGAAAAAATGTCCGGCTCACAACAAAGCCGGAACGGAAGATTCCGGCGCAACCGGGGAATAGACAATCTGCTTATCCACCACATGATATTTAAGCGTATTAATGGCAATTAAATCGCTCAGGATATTGCGTGCAGTATAGTAATTTATGTGTGCGATCCGGCAAAACTGTCCGATATGAATGTAAGGGTGACTTTCTAAATAAACGAGTATTTTTTTCACCGGACGTGTCAATGGGAGTAGCAAGCCATTCTCCCTGTTCTTTTTCCTCCAGGAAAAAAGCAGCACTTCATTTGCCGGTCTATTCTCATCCGCTACCCGGATATAGGCTTTGTATTTATCATCTTTATCGGGAGCCGTATAAGGTTTCTTATCCCCCGGAGCAATATACACTTCCAGTACGGTTTTTCCATTAAGTTCCCACCGGATCGCGCTAAAAGGCACGCTCGGCTTCGTGTACATCGTGGAAGCCGCCTCTATCATATAATATTCTTCTTCGCTTCTTATACCTGCTATATTCCCGTTGTCCTTTACTCCGATAAGTATACGTCCGCCGTCCGTATTGGCAAAGGCGCTAAGCGTTCGCGCAATTTTCTTACTGTCGCTCACCTCAAACTTAAAATCAAGTTGCTGATGTTCTCCCTGCGCTATCAACGCTTCGATGGGATGATCTTTCTTCATATCCACAAGAATTAGAATAACAAATATAGTGCAAATCGAATACAATAACAAAAGAAAATTTATTTTATTTTGTTATTGTTGAGATGCCGCCTATATTCAATTTTCAATTAAGTATAGTGCAAATCGAGAGAAAAACACTAACTTTACATCCGAAAAATGAATGAAGGCGGTTGATGACGGCAGGTCTTCTTTCAACAAATCATTAAACATGAATAAAATGAACTTCCTCGGAATCATACCTTCAAGATACGCATCCGCACGATTCCCCGGCAAACCGCTGGCGGACATGGATGGCAAACCTGTGATACAAAGAGTTTATGAACAAGTGCAATCCACCATCCATTGCCTTTATGTAGCCACCGACGATACACGCATCGCCGGCGCCGTAAAAGAATTCGGAGGCAACGTAATCCTCACCTCGGAAAAACACAACCGCGGAACGGATCGCTGTTATGAAGCTTATTGTAAAGTCGGAAACGGTTTTGATGCAGTCATCAATATCCAGGGCGACGAGCCGTTCGTTCAACCCGAACAAATCGAATTACTCAAAAGCTGTTTTTCCGAACCCAGTACACAGATCGCAACACTTGCAAAACCTTTTGATAGGGAAGGCGACTTCGAACAAACGATATTTGACCCTAATACTCCCAAGGTTGTTTTTAACAACCAGTACGAGGCGATGTATTTCAGTCGCTCCATTAT
>JAIRKN010000220.1 GCA_031260095.1 Tannerella sp.
CTTTCAATCCGTCAAAAATCCCGGCGATCACGTTATGTCCTCCGGGCGCTTGCCCTCCGGAGAGGATCACTCCGGCATGGATAGCCGGCAACTGTTTTTTCTCGTTACTTTTCTCGAACCTAACGACCGGCATGCCGTAAGTATTCGGGAATAATTTCTTAATCTCTTCCTGATCAGCCACAGATTGGGTATAATTGCCTTCCACAGCTTTTACTTCGCTTTTTAACACGATAGGCACTTTGGGTGAATAACTTGCCCTTGCGATCTGTAATGCACTTTTAGTCATAGTTGTAATTATTTTCTTATGGTTAAAAATCTTCAAAAGTGATGCAAATATCGCATTTTTTTCTTTTACAATCAAACAAAATAATATAAAAGTATTATCTTCGCAGCTATTATGATAAGATTATGAAGAAGAAAGTTGTACGTGTATTACTGACTGTTATCGCATTGATATTGATTGCAACTATTGTTACTTATTTTATTTTCAGGGAAGAGAGGGAATGGCTGGCGTTCTATATTGCGTGTTGTGGCGGCGTGTTGATCGTGAATTTAATCATATCAATTATTTTCGTAAACAAAAATTTCAAGAATAAAGGTCGCCTGTAAAATATATTTTTATTATTTTTGCATCCTATTTTTTGAATAGTAAAGGATTAATTAATTAATAAACAAGACAGAATGAACGTTTCTCTTAAGAACAACGATGCCGTGAGCGGCATATTAAAAGTAGAGATTGAAAAGAATGATTATGCAGGATTATTAGATAAAAACCTGCACAAGTTGCGTCAGAAAATGAGTATGCCGGGTTTCCGAAAAGGAATGGTTCCGCTTAGCATCGTGAAAAAACTTTATGGCAAACATGCGATGGCGGAAGAACTGAATAAACTTGTTTCGGAAAAACTCCTTTCGTATATCCGTGAGAATGACATCAAAGTTTTAGGAGAACCGATACCGAATGAAACGGAACAAAAGCCGTTAGATTTTGATATGGATGAAGATTTCGAATTTTGTTTTGATGTTGCATTATCTCCTGTTATAGATGTGAAATTGACAAAAAGAGATAAGTTGAATTATTATCAGGTCAAAATAGATGATGAATTGATTGATAAGCAGGTGGATTCATTTCTTAATAATTATGGTTCGTATGACAAGGCAGATAAAGTTGAGGAAGCAGATCTGCTGAAAGGGATCGTTACGGAACTGGAGGATGGAGAGCCTAAGGCCGGGGGCCTTCTTATCGAAGATGCCATATTGAAACCTTCATTTATGAAAGGTAAAATGGAGCAAAAGAAATTTATCGGGGCACGACCGGACAGTAGGGTTGTATTTAATCCATACAAGGCTTATAAAGGCGCAGCGGCTGAAATCGCTTCATTCCTTGGGATCGAAAAAGATAAAGTAAAAGACATGAAAAGTGATTTTATTTTTGAGATAAAAGAAATCACTCGTTATAAGCCGGCTGAAATTAATCAGGTACTTTTCGACCGTATTTTCGGTACGAATGTTGTTCAGGATGAGGCCGCTTTCCGGGCTAAAACAAAAGAATATCTGGTGGAACAATTTACACCGGAAAGCGAATATAAATTTACAAAGGATATGCAGGCCATGTTATTGAAAAAAGCCGGGAATGTTACTTTTGCGGAAGACGTGCTGAAACGTTGGCTACTTATCAGCAGTGATAAAACGGAGAAAGAACAGGTTGATGATGATTATCCGAAGGTTATAGAAGATCTGACGTATCGTCTTATAAAAGAAAAACTTGTCAGGGATAATGGGATAAAGGTAGAACGTGAAGATCTTGAAGCTTGGGGAAAACGTGTCGTTCGGGCGCAATTCACACAATATGGCATATTGTTTATTCCTGATAATGTGCTGGAAAAATACGTAACAGATTTACTGAAGAAGCCGGAAACCGTTAAAAACCTGTCGGGCAAAATCATAGAAGAAAAACTATCCGCTTTGATAAAAAATAAGGTTACGGTAACCGTTCGGGAAATGACAGTCGAAGAATTTGATAAGGTTTTAGCAGAAGAGTAAATAATAAAGAAAAAACGGATGAATCGTATGAATGATTTTAAAAAATACGCGACAAAGCATTTAGGCATGAACGGGAATACCCTGGATAGTTATATGAATATAACAAGTAGTTATATTTCGCCGACGATTATAGAAGAGCGTCAGTTGAATATTGCCCAGATGGATGTTTTTTCACGTTTGATGATGGATCGTATCATCTTTTTGGGAACACAGATAGATGATTATACGGCAAATGTGATACAGGCGCAGCTTTTATACCTGGATACCAGTGATCCCGGCAAAGACATTTCTATCTATATTAATTCTCCGGGGGGCGTCGTTTACGCAGGACTGGGGATCTATGACACCATGCAGTATATCAGCAGTAAAGTATCTACGATATGTACCGGTATAGCTGCATCTATGGCTTCCGTCATACTGGTAGCCGGCGCCAAGGGCAAGCGTTTTGCATTGGAACATTCGCGTGTGATGATCCATCAGCCTATGGGAGGTATGCAGGGTCAGGCTGCCGATATGGAAATTACAGTCCGACAAATCGTCAGATTAAAAGAAGAATTATATACCGTTATCTCAACTCATTCGGGCAAACCCTATGAAGATGTAGAGCGGGACAGTGACCGCGATTACTGGATGACTGCTGTTGAAGCAAAAGAATACGGTATGATTGATGATGTATTATCAAGAAAGACCCAATAATCATGAGTAGAGCGGATGACAAATGTTCATTTTGCGGTAAAACCCGAAAGGATGCAAATTTGCTGATTACGGGTATTTCCGGTGCTATATGCGATAGTTGTGCGGAGCAGGCATACAATATTGTACAGGACGAAACGCGCCGTAAAGGGGGCGCGTTGTTTCGTCTGGATGAAAAAGACTTTCCTAAGCCTGCCGATATAAAACAGTTCCTGGATCAATACGTGATAGGACAGGACGATGCCAAGCGATACCTTTCGGTTGCCGTCTACAATCATTATAAGCGATTGATGCAGAAAAACGCCAAAGATGATGTTGAGATAGAAAAATCGAATATTATCATGGTCGGGGCGACGGGGACAGGTAAAACGTTACTGGCCCGTACCATTGCAAGAAAGCTGCATGTTCCTTTTTGTATTGTCGATGCAACTGTTTTTACGGAAGCAGGATATGTCGGGGAGGATATAGAAAGCATCCTGACCCGTTTGTTACAGGCGGCCGATTATGATGTGGCCGCTACGGAAAGAGGGATTGTCTTTATTGACGAAATTGATAAGATCGCGCGTAAGAGCGACAACCCGTCGATAACCCGGGATGTGAGCGGCGAAGGAGTGCAGCAGGGATTATTAAAATTACTGGAAGGATCAATCGTCAACGTACCTCCGCAGGGAGGGCGCAAACATCCCGAACAGCGAATGATTGCCATTGATACGAAAAATATTCTGTTCATTTGCGGAGGCGCTTTTGACGGTATTGAGAAAAAAATCGCTCAACGTCTGAATACACGTGTTGTAGGATATACTGCAAGCCGTGATACGGCTGGAATTGATAAGGATAATATGTTGAGGTATATTACTCCGACAGATCTGAAATCTTTTGGTCTGATCCCTGAAATAATCGGGCGCTTACCGATCCTGACTTATCTGAACCCGCTGGACCGGGATACATTGAAACGGATCCTGACCGAACCTAAAAATTCTATTATCAAGCAATATATAAAATTGTTTGAGATGGATAAAATCAAACTTACTTTTGATAAAAACGTCTATGATTTTATTGTAGACAAGTCGATAGAACTTAAGCTGGGAGCGCGTGGATTGCGTTCTATTATGGAAGGCATCATGATGGATGCTATGTATGAAATGCCTTCCGGAATGCAAAAGAAACTACATGTAACATTGCAGTATGCAAAAGATAACTTTGAGCATATTGATATGAATAAATTGCAAATAGCATAATCGTTTATTTCTGTGTGATGGCAAAGAATAAAAGTACGGGAAAAAAGTCAGTTGCAGTGAAAGAAACGACTGATGCCGGGAAAAAAACAAATACAGTAGAGAAAGCGGCTGGAATAGATAAGTCTGCGTCAAAAAAAACGACGGCAAAGGGAACACGGAAACTGAAAAGTAAGAAAACAAAAAAAGCGGATCTACTAAAAAGTCCCGGTTCTGCAAAAAAAGCCGGTAAAAACATGATCACCGAATCCTTAAAGTTGCATTTCGGATTTGATAAATTTAAAGGCAATCAGCAGGAAATCATAGAAAATGTACTGGCCGGGAAAGATACGTTTGTGCTGATGCCTACCGGCGGAGGGAAATCGTTATGTTATCAGTTGCCTGCCTTACTAATGCCCGGCACGGCATTAGTAGTATCTCCTTTAATTGCATTAATGAAGAATCAGGTTGACGCGATGCGCAACTTCAGCGACGAAGACGGAGTTGCGCATTTTATAAATTCTTCTTTAAACAGAACGGCTATCGACGAAGTGAAAGCGGATATTCTATCCGGAAAAACAAAATTATTGTATGTTGCTCCCGAATCGCTGACAAAAGAAGATAATATAGAATTTCTCCGTCAGATAAACCTCTCTTTTTATGCGGTGGACGAGGCGCATTGTATCTCGGAATGGGGACATGATTTTCGCCCGGAATACCGCCGTATTCGTCCCATCATCAATGAGATCGGATCTCGTCCGTTGATTGCTCTCACGGCAACGGCAACTCCTAAAGTACAGCATGATATACAAAAGAATCTGGGCATGATGAATGCTTCGGTTTTTACGTCTTCTTTTAATCGCTCGAATTTGTATTATGAAGTAAGGGCCAAGACGAATGATATTGATCGCGACATCATTAAGTTTATCAAAAGCAATGAGGGCAAATCCGGTATCATATACTGTCTTAGCCGGAAAGAGGTTGATAAATTCGCGGAAATATTGCAGGCCAACGGCATTAAGGCCCGTGCCTATCATGCGGGTATGGAATCGCAGGTAAGATCTGCCAACCAGGATGCTTTTTTAATGGAAGAGATTGATGTTATCGTCGCCACTATTGCATTTGGAATGGGGATTGACAAACCGGATGTGCGTTATGTCATCCATTACGACATACCCAAAAGCCTGGAGGGATATTATCAGGAAACAGGCCGTGCCGGGCGCGACGGCGGCGAAGGAAAGTGCCTCACCTTTTATTCTCTCAAGGACTTGCAGAAACTGGAAAAATTCCTGCAAGGGAAACCGGTTGTAGAGCAGGAAATAGGAAAACAATTACTGCTTGAAACAGCCGCTTATGCAGAAACGGCGGTCTGTCGCCGTAAAGTATTGCTACATTATTTCGGGGAAAAGTATCTGGAAGAAAATTGTAGTAATTGCGATAACTGTCTTAAACCTAAAAAGTTTATAGAGGCAAAAGAGATGCTGTTGGTTTTGCTTGAAACAATAAGTATCCTGAAAGAAAAATATAAAGCGGATTATGTCGTTAATGTATTGATAGGAAACGAAACATCGGATATTTTATCATATAAACATGACAAACTGGAAATTTTCGGAAGTGGCGAAGAGGAGGGAGAGAAATTATGGTTAGCGATTATACGTCAGGCTTTGATTGCCGGTTATATAGAAAAAGATATAGAGAATTACGGATTATTGAAAATTTCAGAGAAAGGGAAGTCTTTCATGGAAAAACAGATTTCATTTATGGTTGTGAGAGATAATGAGTTTGACGAGGAAGAAGACGGTGATGAAACGACTGTACATAGTGGCGCCTCGTGTGCGGCAGATCCGGAGTTATTTGCTATTATGAAAGATCTGAGGAAAAAAATGTCTAAGAAGCTGGAACTTCCTCCTTATGTAATCTTTCAGGATCCGTCGCTTGAAGCTATGGCAACCACTTATCCGGTTACGGTTGAGGAATTGCAGAATATTCCGGGCGTTGGGGCGGGAAAAGCAAAACGTTACGGGAAAGAATTTGCAAATGTCATAAGGAAATATGTCGAAGAAAATGAAATTATCCGCCCGGAAGATATGAGGGTCCGAACGATTGCAAATAAGTCAAAACTGAAAGTCTGGATTGTACAGAGTATAGACCGGAAAGTCGCCCTGGATGATATTGCCAACAGCAAAGGACTGGAATTTGATGAATTATTGGATGAAATAGAAACGATTGTATATTCCGGGACCCGGATAAATTTGGATTACTTTATCAATGATGTGATGGATGAAGATCATATAGACGATATTTATCAGTATTTTAAAGAATCGGAAACCGACTCTTTGGAAGAAGCTATCAAAGAGTTAGGCAGCGATTATACAGAAGAAGAGATTCGTCTTATACGTATTAAATTTTTATCTGAACTGGCAAATTAACAGATGTATAAATAAAAATAAAGGTTTTATGAAGAGAATGATATTGTTGTTCGTCTCGGTAATAGTGATGACTACCGTGGATGCAAAAGAGAAAAAAGATCCGATCGTAATGACTGTGTCAGGGAAAGATATTCCTCTTTCCGAATTTCTTTTTATGGCAAAGAAAGGTAATAGTGTGGATTTGACAGATAGGAAATCTGTTGAGAATTATGCGGAGTTATTTAAAATTTATAAACTTAAGGTCGCAGATGCCGAAGCATTAACGATAAACAAGGCTTCGAAATTTGAGAAAGAACTGGAAAATTATAAAGTACAGTTGCAGGAAAGTTTTCTTTCGGACAAGTCCGGCGAAGATTCGGCCATGTATGTTGTATATGAACGCACAAAACACATCCCCGGATTCAAGCATATTGTTTTTCGCTTTCCTGAGGGAAACCTTTTATCAAAGGATACGGTAGATGCTTATAGGAAGGCAATGGAAGCATATAACCGCATAAAGAACGGAGAATCTTTCGAGGAAGTAGGTGAATCTTTAGCAAAAGAATCCGAAAATGATGAAATAAGATATATCGTGATAGACTATATCTATCCGTTGCAATTAATGAAAGTATTGGAAGACAAAGTATTTTCGATGGAACCGGGAGAAATATCCCTTCCGGTCCGTGCTCTTACGGGTTTTCATCTTATTAAATTAGACCGTAAGATTCCTAATCCGGGGAAAGTGCGTGTAGCGCATATCCTTACGCCTGTTTTATCTGCTACGCCCGATGCTCCTACGGAAGAAGAAATAAATGCGGCGCGGATAAAAGCGGATTCTATTTATCAGAGAGCTGTTTCAGGCGACGATTTTGCAGAATTGGCAAAAGCATACTCGTCGGATTCCGTCAGCGGGCAGCGAGGCGGTTTATTACCCTATTTCGGATTAGGCGAAATGGTCGAATCTTTTGAAGAGGTTGCTTTTGCATTTGAAAATATAGGAGAGATCAGTAAGCCGGTACAGACCCGGTACGGATTTCATGTGCTTAAATTTATAGACAGGAAGCCGGAAATCACATTTGAAGAAATGAAAAGTCACCTGTACGAAACAATGAAAACATCGGAAAGGACTTTTGATTTATTCCGAGGTTTTGATGAAAAAATGAAAGTGCGTCATGGATATGTATTTTATCCGGAAGCATATACGGAACTGGAACGTCTGGCGGACGACTATTTCCCAAGCGACACCTCCTTTTTTGATCATGGAAAGTCGATGATAAAGACGCTGATCCGTTTGGACACGATAGACTTCCCACAAAATATATTTGTTGAATATCTATACCGGAAACCCTACTCAGCGAAGACATATTCTCAGGATTTTATGAAAGAAGTATTTCAATTCTTCATACGTGATATTGTTACGGAAATGGAACGGGAAACATTAGAGCAGGATTACCCGGAATACAACATGTTGGTAAACGAATATTATGACGGTATTCTTTTATTCGAGGTAAGTAACAAGCGCGTATGGGGGCATCCTGCCGAAGAACAGGAGAAACTTGAGGCCGAGTGGGTGAAAGAATTGAAAGAAAAATACCCGGTGACGATAAATCGGAAAGCGCTTAAGAACTTGAAAAAGTATCTTAATTAACACAGAGATGTAGCGAATGAAGCAAAACCTCTTATGGATTCTGTGCATATTTCTTTTTTTCGCTTGCGAAAAAACGGGAAGGGAGCCACTGTCGGAAGAAATTTTAGTCAGGATAAAGGATAAGTTTTTAACACGTGAAGAAGTCGAAAAAATGATTCCCGCAAATTTGTCTTCCACCGATAGTCTGATAAGGGCGGAAAGCATCGTTAAGAAATGGACGATCGACGCTTTAATGGATGAAGCCGCCTATCAGAATGTAGGAGATGATAAGGAGGAAATAGACAAGTTAGTCGACGAGTACAGGCGTTCTCTGATACGTCATCGTTATCAGGAACGTATCATAAGAGACCGGGTATCGGCGGATATCAGCGAGCATGACCAGATGAATTATTACGAGGAAAACAAACAGCAGTTTATTTTAAGTCAGAACCTGGTTAAGGGATTATTCTTGAAAGTGCCTGTTGATGCGCCCGGATTGGAAAATGTCAGGAAATGGTATAGATCAGGAACAGTAGAATCGTTGGAGAAAATTGAAAAATATAGTATACAGAATGCGATTATCTACAATTATTTTTACGATTACTGGGTAGATTTTGAAGAGCTAAGGACTAAGATTCCACACAGGATATCGAATCCGGCTCAATTTTTAAAAGTGAATGACCATTTGGAGGTATCGGACAGCACGCATGTTTATTTTTTGAACATATCGGATAAGCTACTGATCGGGATGCAGGCTCCGTTTGATTATGTACGGTCGCAAGTGCAAAATATGTTGGTAAATAAGCGTAAGATTGATTATCTGCGCGAATTTGGAGAAACTCTTTACCGTGATGCGGTAAAAAAGGGTACGATTAAAATAATAACTGAATAATAAAACAAATATTATGATAAAGAAAAGACTGTTTGTCGGAATGATTTCCGTTTGCATGGCAATACCGGTGATCGCACAGAAAAATATTATTGACGAGATCATCTGGGTAGTCGGTGACGAGGCTATTTTACGTTCGGATGTTGAAAACCAGCGTCTTTTTATGCAGAATGACGGAGTCCGCTTTGAAGGAGATCCTTATTGTTTTATTCCCGAACAGATCGCCGTTCAGAAACTTTTTTTAAGTCAGGCAAAAATTGATAGTATATATGCGGACGAAGCGACGGTTCTGCGCTATGTTGACCGCTGGGCGAATATGACGATCAACAGGGTTGGTTCCAAGGAAAAATTCGAGGAATATATGGGGGGAAAAAAGCTATCCCAGATAAAGGAAGAACAAAAGAGAGTGGTCCGCGACCAGCAGGTAGTGGAAGAAATGCAGAAAAAAATTGTCGGCGAGATCAAACTAACGCCTTCTGACGTCCGTAAATATTTCAATCAATTACCTAAAGACAGTTTGCCGATGATCCCCTCAACGGTCGAAGTAGAAATTGTAACGCTTGAGCCTCGGATACCGATTGAAGACATTGACGCTATAAAAGCAAGATTAAGGGTATTTACGGAACAGATAAATAAAGGAGATAGGACTTTTGCCACTTTAGCAAGCCTTTATTCGGAAGATATGGGCTCGGCCATGCGGGGGGGTGAAACCGGCTTCATGTCGAAAATAGAAATGGCGCCCGAATATGCAAATGCTGCTTTTAACCTGAATGACCCGTCCCGAATCTCGAATATTGTAGAAACGGAATACGGATATCATATCATTCAGTTAATAGAAAAGCGTGGAGATCGTTTGAACAGCCGTCACATATTATTGCGTCCGAAAGTATCGGATCAGGAAATTGCAAAAGCCATAACCCGCCTGGACACGCTTTATACGGATATTAATGCAAAAAAATTGACATTTGAAGATGCGGCAACGGTTTTCTCTTCCGATAAAGACACGCGGAATAACAAGGGCCTAATGGTCAATCAGGACATGGAAAGTAATAATTACGGCACGAGTAAATTTGAGATGCAGGAGCTACCTCAAGGTATGGGTGTTGTAGTAGATAAGATGGAGGTAGGAGAGATCTCCAAGCCTTTTCACATGAAAAATAATTCCCAGAAAGATGTCGTGGCCATTGTCAGGCTGAGATCGCGTGTAAAGGCGCATCAGGCGAATGTATCCGACGATTATCAGGCATTAAAGGCATTGGTAGAAGGCAGGAAAAGGGAAGAGCTTATTAATGCTTGGATCTTGAGTAAGCAAAAGTCGACGTTTATACGGATTGCCGACGGTTGGCGGGAGTGTGATTTTAAATATTCCGGTTGGATTAAGGAATGAAATATCTCGGATCGTGTATCATTTTAATATTCTTGCCGGGTTTTGTATTTTCTCATGCCAATGCGCAGGAAGTTGTTGCGGATACTGTTAAGAAAACCAGGATCTATATGGAGAATGCAGATGTGCGGTCATTCAACAAAAAGATAGACGATCAACGGGAAACGTTGAAAGGAAATGTGATTTTCCGGCACGATAGTTCCTATATGTACTGCGACAGCGCTTATTTTTATGAACGCGATCTTTCGCTGGAAGCTTTCGGACGTGTACGTCTTGAGCAGGGAGATACCCTGTTTGTATATGGGGATTACCTGTTTTACAACGGAAACATTGAACTGGCCCAAATGCGCCACAATGTGCGTATGGTCAATATTCAGCAGGACAGTTCCGAAGTCATATTATATACGGATAGTCTTGATTACAACCGTCTGACGGATTTATGTTATTATTTTGAGGGGGGGCGTATCATTGATGCGGAGAATGAGTTGACCTCCGTTTACGGTCAATATTCGCCTGAAACAAAGATTGCTGTTTTCAATGACAGCGTTTGCCTGACAAATCCTAATTTCGTTTTATACTCGGACACATTGGAATACAGTACGGAAACAAAAATAGCCACCATACTCGGCCCTTCCGTGATAGAATCGGACAGCGGGCTGATTCATTCTTCCAGGGGATGGTACAATACGGAAAATAACACCTCCTTATTACTGGACAGATCCAATGTGTTATCCGGGGAAAAGATCCTGGTGGGCGATTCGCTTGTCTATGACAGGGCGGACGGAACCGGAAGGGCTTTTGGGAACATGAGCCTCCGCGATACGGCGCAACAGATGACGCTTACGGGTCATTATGGCTATTATGAAGAAAAGACGGAATATGCATTTGCCACGGACAGCGCCTGTGCGCTTGAGTATTCGCAGGGGGATACCCTGTTTCTTCATGCCGACACGTTAGAGCTTATAACGATCGACTCCACATCACGTATTCTACGCGCTTTTATGGGAGTGCGTTTTTACCGGTCGGATATTCAGGGCGTTTGTGATTCGATGCGTTTTAACACAAAAGACTCGATTTTGTATATGTACGGCAACCCGGTTTTATGGAATGAAAATCAACAACTGTCCGGGGATACGATCATCATTTACATGGCAGATAGCGCCATTGATCACGTTCATGTCCCGTCGTCCGCCTTTTCTGTGCAGTGCATTGATTCCGGTTATTTCAACCAACTGGGGGGAAACGACCTGAAAGCTTATTTCAGAGGGAAGCGGCTGGAACATGTCGATATAGACGGAAATGCGGAATCAATCTATTATCCGTTAGAAAAAGACGGAACGATGGAGATGCTCAATTATATGAAAAGTTCATATTTATCCTTTTGGATGAACGAGGAAGGAGAACTCGAAAAATTGAAATTATATCCTCCTATTCCTGCCGGAAAAGTCATTCCGATACCGGATTTATCCGTTGAGGAAAAGACTTTGAAAAAGTTTGTCTGGTATGGAGATCTTCGTCCTGTGGATAAAAACGACATCTTCCGCTTTTATAAAAAGAAAACACTTCAAGAATTTAACCGGTAAATACAATGGGAATATTTAATTTTTATAACGTACGCAAGCCGCGGCAATTTGATCATAAGCCGATCTATTATGATCCGCGCAAGGAGGCATTGGCGAAACGCATTCATAAGGTAAAAATGGAGTTGGGTGTAGAAGAAACGGATTATGAGCAATACAAAGAAGCCATCAGAGGCAGTTTTATAGAAGGAACGACCCATCTTAAAAAAAGCAAGAACAAGGGAGATGATATCCGGGGCCGTATCTATAAAAACATGCGTCTGATACTCATCTTAGTCATATTAGGAGTTGTTTATTGGTATTTCTTTTTGAAATGAAAGGTTATGAGTGATATAATTCATTTACTTCCGGATCACATTGCGAATCAGATTGCGGCCGGCGAAGTGATTCAGCGGCCGGCCTCTGTTGTGAAAGAGTTAATGGAGAATGCCATTGACGCGGAGGCTGAAAACATTACTGTGAATATAAAAGAGGCCGGACGCACGCTTATTCAGGTGATGGATGACGGAAAGGGGATGACGGAAACGGACGCACGGATGGCCTTTGAGCGTCATGCCACTTCCAAGATCGCCTCTGTCGAAGACCTGTTTTCACTTCACACCATGGGATTCCGCGGCGAGGCATTAGCTTCTGTGGCGGCTGTCGCACAGGTAGAATTGCAGACGCGCCCAAAAGGAAGCGATGTAGGCGTTAGATTATCTGTTTCCGGTTCGACGCTGGACTCCGTTATGCCGGACGCTTGTCGTGAAGGCAGTATTTTTTCCGTGAAAAACCTTTTCTACAACGTCCCTGCCCGCCGAAAGTTTCTGAAAGCCAATGATACGGAGTTTCGCCATATCCTGACCGAATTTGAACGGGTGGCCCTTGTTCACCCAGACGTTGCTTTTACGCTACGCCATAACGATGCGGTTATATTTGACTTACCGATTGGCGGATTGAGGCAGCGCATTGCGGATATTTTCGGTAAAAACATGAATCAAAAACTACTGCCGGTTGAGGTGGATACCTCTCTGGTAAACATAACAGGGTTTACGGGGAATATTGGCTCCGTGAAGAAGCGGGGCAGTCTGCAATATTTCTTTGTAAACGGACGGTATATGCGTCATCCGTATTTTCATAAGGCGGTGATGCACGCTTATGAACAAATGATACCTGCCGGAGAAATGCCGGACTACTTCATCTATTTTGATCTGGATCCCGCTACGATTGACGTGAATATTCATCCGACCAAAACGGAAATCAAGTTTGAGAATGAACGTCCTGTCTGGCAGATTATCGCTTCTGCCGTACGCGAAGCGTTGGCAAAATCCAATTCCGTTCCCTCCATTGATTTTGAGGTCGCGGGGATCGTCGATATCCCGGTTTACGATCCATCGCCGGAAAACAGAGCAAAGATCCGGCCTCCTGAGATCGAGATAAACAAGAACTACAATCCTTTTCGCGAAACGGGCGTGCATCCTCCTGTCGACAACTGGAATGTTTTATATGAAAAGTTCGAGAATGACCGTTCCGACGCGCTGTTGCCGGACGCGCTGTTGCCGGAGATTTCATACCCATGCTTTCAGTACCGGAATCGCTATATTATCACCTCGTTGAAATCCGGGCTGGTGATCATCGACCAACATCGTGCGCACACCCGCATATTATATGAAAAATACATCGGAAACATAAACCGCCGCTGTGCTGTTTCCCAGAAACTGCTGTTTCCCGAAATCGTAGAATTTACAATGGCGGAATCGTCATTGCTATCTTCCTTAGCTGATGAAATAAAGTTTTTAGGCTTTGACTTGGCGCACATGGGGGGAAACAGTTATGCGATCCATGGAGTGCCGGCAGAAGTGCCGGGAGGAAATCCGGTCGCCTTAGTAAAAGATCTCGTAGCGGCGGCGATAGAAAACGGGGGCAGTGAAATAGAGAAAAGATCGGAAAAAATGGCCTTGTCCCTTGCTAGGGCGACGGCTATTCCTTCGGGCAAAACGATGACGACGGAAGAAATGGAAACGCTTCTTGCATCTCTTTTTGCAATCGAGGCGAATGGAATAACCCCCGACGGACTTCCCGTCCTGACCATTCTATCGGACGAAGAACTGGCCAAAAGATTCTAAAGAACAGCGGAACAAACACACAGAGATACTTAAAAATATATAACGACGCTATTTTTTTGCGAAAATATTTTTTTGCTCAAAAAAGAATCGTACTTTTACCTCCGTTATTGTATAATTTAAAAATTAACTTTATAAAAAAGAAAATTTTAGGCGGAACCGCTCTGTTGGCAATTGCAGCAGTAGCTGCATGGAATATGAATTTAAATTCACAAGGTAATGATTTGTCGGATGTTTCTTTGGCAAATGTGGAAGCATTGGCACAAGAAAGTGGCGGAAATTCTTGTTCTGCTTCGGCAAATTGTTATTATGGGTCTCAAATAGAAGGGAGTGTCTCTTGCACAGGAACAAGTACTTGTACGAGTGGACATGAATATGTTAAATGTGATGGAAACACCAGTAAATGTGCATAATTAAGTTGTCCGGAGGAAGATAAGAAGATTTTTCTCTGGACATTTTTTATTCCAATGTATAAACTTAACACAAAATATAAATGAGCGATAAAATATATACTTTATTCTTTTTCGTTTTGTTTTTGTTTTTGTTTGGGATAATTGCTTGTTCTCCTAATAGAAAAAACGCCGGAAAAATTGAAAATACGACACTTTCGCTCGACACCACTTTCAGCGAGTTGAGTGATTCTTCTTTTGTCCCGACACGAATCATATGTATGAATGTAAATAATGACAACATCTATTTCTCTGATTATTCGGAAGGTATTGTGATTTTAGATAAATCTTATAACGTAAAAGAAAAAATCGGAAGAAGAGGAGAAGGACCGGGCGAATTTTTAGGAGCTGCTCATTTTTATGCAGGAGAAGGAGATTCTATCTATATCCTTAATGAAGGGAAACATGCAATAGAACTTTTTGTAAAAGGAAAATATCTGAAACGGATCCACTATCCGGACCAGGCTGCATTCACTGATTGTACACGTTTTTTTTTCGAGAACCAATTAATTTTCCATTCGGTTATTTCAGATAGTCTTTCTATCATTGCTTTTGATAATAACTC
>JAIRKN010000247.1 GCA_031260095.1 Tannerella sp.
GAACGCGGACGCGAACTTGTTCTTAGTAAACCCGAAAGTAAAGTCAAGGTGCTGGTGGTTTCGACCGACGAGGAATATATGATTGCATACGATACGCGGGTTATTCTGGAAAATAAATAGTCAGTCCTTAATCCCAAACATGAACCGGCATTACCGCCCGATAATATTTTGAAAACGGGTTTAAGGGTTTCTATTCCGGGAAGCCGAGCCGTCCTGCTATGCCAATTACACAAGCCGTTTACCGGGTACATAGCGAAGGGCAAAGTGCCGGTCTGGAAGTAAATTGCAGGCATAAACGTCAGACCATTTTGATCAAGCATCTTATACATGCGAAAGTAACGCTCAATGGCCTTGTGTTCCGGCGGAGTACTATCCGGGAAAACGGTTCGCAGAAAAGTATTTTCCGGTTTTACCGGAAGCTTATTATTTGAAACGTTCCCTGTAAGCCCATAGTCCCAGTGCTGGATTCGATATATAATAGATCTCCTCGCCATCGACCGTATTCCAGCCGTCTTTGAGTGATTCCGGATTGTATTTCTGCATCATTTCGTTCAGGTCGGCATAACGGAAGCCTGCGCTTTCGATTTCTTCACACGTCAAATGGCCCGGACAGTAGGTGATGTTGAAGCGTCCTTCCGATGTACCGTGGATCAGGTGCGCCGCTACGCCGAGGCTGTTCTGAAGATCTTCATTCTCTTTTACGTATTTGAGCACCTGCGGGGTATGGACATATCCGTACTTACGGATCAGTCTGTCGTTGGTCGGATCCTCTCCGAACTGGTGCAGGCCCGGAGCCAGGACGATCAGCTCGCCATCGTCTGCAATCGCCATGCGTGTACGGTAAATACTCTTGTTGCCAAGCCAGGTGCTGCGAAATTCTTCAGGATCGAGGTAAACTACTACTTTCTTCATTTCCCGGTCCATCATACGGAAGTTGGTCTTGAGCGACAATCCGGCTGCTTTTTCGAAACATTCGAAATCGTCACCGATATAGAGGCCGCGCATCTGCAGGCCGTCTTCTCCTTCGGATATGACCGTCTGGAGATATACGACCGGCAGTTCGTTCGTGAAATTTTCCGATGCATAGTTGAGCACTTTACGTACAGGGCCGGATGCGCGTCCCATGATACGCTCCATTCCGTAGACTGCACCTATGAAATGGCTCTTGTTGATACACTCGGAACCTCCCACGCCAACGAAAATATTCTTGTTATAGTTCGCCATACCGATCACTTCGTGCGGTACGACCTGTCCGAGCGAAAGGATCAGATCATATCCACCTTCCGTCAACAGGCGGTTTACCTGAACCGGTACGGGATAGTCAACCGCTCCCCCGGATATTTCTTTTACGTATTCTCCGGGGACCGTACCTATGGTGACTACATCTTCGCGCCAGTTATGTACGCGAAACAGGGAAAGAGGCACTCCGGGAAACATCTTTCCGATTTCCGCATCCGTCATCGGGAAATGGGTGCCCAGTGCAGGCAGTATATCCGTCAGGCGTTCTCCGTAATATTCGCAGGCGTATTGTGTCAGCTCTCCTGCACGTGAATGAAAACGTGTGAAATCCGGAGGAATGGCTAATACTTTTTTACGCGGCCCTAACCGGTCGAATGTATCAAAAAGGGCCTTTTTAATCTCGTCGTGTCCGAATGCCTTTGCCGGAGCACCTTGTTCGTAATATAACATCTTCTTTGGCGATTAGTAATTAATGAATGATCATCTTAGTACTCTTGCGTTTCCTCCCCAGATACTCCAGACCTGCTCTTCATCGGCCGGTTGTCCGTAGTCGGTCAGGAAGGTGGTGGCAAGTGCGCCTGTTGCCCATCCGAACTGGAGCCATTTTTCCGGTTCCCAGCCTTTCAGGATCCCGTAAAGCAGTCCGCCGACGAAACCGTCTCCACCGCCGATACGGTCGAGTACATGGATCGGGCGCGGTTCAACCACATGCCAGTTATCGCCTTCGAGCATGATCGCTCCCCACAGGTGGTTATTGGCGCTGTTCACTTCGCGAAGGGTCGTCGCATAGACGGATGCATTGGGATATGATTTCTTAATATTGCCGATCATCCCTTTGAAGCCTTCGATTTTGGCTGCAATGTCTTTGCCGCCTGCTTCCGGCCCTTCACAGTGCAGGCACAACTGGAAATCTTCTTCGTTTCCGATCAGGATATCGGAGATAGAAGCTATTTCGCAGAAGATATTATGAAGCTCCTGTTCGCGTCCTTTCCAGAAAGATGCACGGTGATTCAGGTCGAAAGATATTCTGGTACCGTAATTTTTAGCAGCTCGCGCCAGTTCCAGACAGAAACGGCTCGTGTCTTCAGACAAGGCGCCGATCAGTCCGGAGAGATGGAGGATCCGAACGCCTTCTTTACCGAAAAGACGGTCGAGGTCGAAATCTTTGACATTGAGCGTTCGCCCCACTTCGCCGCTACGATCGTTCCACACGCGCGGGCCACGGGAGCCGAATCCGCTGTCGGCAATATTGATCTGGTGGCGGTATCCCCAGGGGCCGCCCTGTTCCACTTCTTTACCTTCGTATTCCATATTACGGCTTCGAAGATTATCTTTGATGAACTGCGCTATAGGGCTTCCTTTGACAAATGTGGTCAGTACTTTGACCGGAAGTCCTAAGTAGGCGGATACGTTGGCTACGTTTGTTTCCGCACTTGTCGCCTGCATGAACAGGTTACTGCTTGTATGAACCGGTTGCCCCTGCGCTACCGGGGTCAGGCGTATTCCCATACTGGTGGGAACGACTAATGACCATTTATAATTCTCTTTTAGTTTCATATTTTTATTGTTTAAGTGTTAAAAACTGCTTTCATATCTTTTCCCTGCCCAATAAGGCAAGGCTTCACTCGTTAAGTTCGAACGTTCCGGCCGGCTGAAATCTATGTGACCCGCTTCGCTCAGACTGCATAGATTTTATTACGCCTCATCGCACTACTTAACATTTCGCCGCACAAGGCCGGTCTTTCCGGCTACCACTTCACAAGCGCCCCCGACCTTCCCCTTCCGGCGACGTTGTGTATTATCAATCGGTTTACGCGAAGCGCATCAGATAGAGAAGGCGTCGAAGCCTCCGTCGATCGGGGTTACCGTACCGGTTACGAAAGCGGAAGCGTCGCTGGCCAGCCACTGAACGGTACCTACCAGTTCTTCCGGTCTGCCCAGACGCTTGAACGGTGTATGGGCGACGATTGTCTTACAGCGGTCGCTGGGCGTTCCGTCCGGACGGGTCATTAATGCCCGGTTCTGCTCGGTCAGGAAAAATCCCGGAGCGATAGCGTTTACACGTAATCCTTCGCCGAATTTGGTAGCCAGTTCCCCGGCCATATATTGTGTGAAGTTACTGATGGCTGCTTTGGCGCATCCATAGCCAACCACGCGTGTCAACGGACGAAGCGCTGATTCGGAAGAAACATTGATGATACTTCCTTTTTGCTGTTTCACCATTACTTCGGCAAAAACCATCGTAGGGAGTACCGTACCAAACAAGTTCAGATCAACCACTTTGCGGAACGCATCAAGATCAAGATCGAAGAATGTTTTATCCGGCGGAATCGTAGCGCCGGCCATATTACCTCCCGCTAAATTAATTAATACGTCGATCTGTCCGTATGTATCCATGATATCCTGCCTGTTTTTTATCAGCACATCTTTGTTGAGTACGTCGGTTTGTACAAACGTAGCTATTCCGCCGGAACTTTTAATTTCGTCAACCAGTTGGTTGCCGCCCTCGGCATTCCGGTCCAGGATCACAATACGTGCACCTTCTTCGGCCAGGTGTTTAGCCATACTGCTACCTAAAATTCCACAACCTCCGGTCAGGAGGATCACTTTGTCTTTTACACTGAATAAATTTGCCATAATAAATTTGTTTTATATGTAGTTATTATAATACTCGATATTTTCTTTGATGAGGATATCTATCGGCATATAGTTCACCTTTTCGGCTTCCTGATTTAGCGCCAGATAATGAAAGAGCGCTTTTACGCTGTTGTATCCCTGTACTTCCGGCCGCTGGGCAATCAAATGGGATACAATTCCATTTTTCAGAAATGCGACATTGGACAGGATTGCATCATATCCGATCAGGAAAAAATCTTTTATCTGTTTTTCCTGAAAGTAAGAGGCTATAACATGCACACGGGAATTGAAGATAATTCCGGCTTTTATACCAGATTTCTTTTTCAGGATCGTATCCAGGATCGATTTGTTTTTCTTCGGTGACCCGGATGAGATAGAGACCGGATAGATATTACCGCGAAAGCCTGTTTGGGAAAGGTAGTCGCGAAAACCTTTCTCGCGTACCGATACCTGTGTCGACTCAATAGATCCTTTGCTTATTGTGCTAAATAAAAGAATATTATCTTCTTTTCCGATTCGTTCGGACAATAGTTTTCCACCGATATATCCCGATCTGTATGAATCCGTGCCATAATAGGCGATACAATTTGTGTTTTCTATATAAGCGTCTATCAGGACGTATGGGATCTCTTTGCTGTCAAGCCATTGTGTCAGTTTGAATGTGCTTTCCTTAAATAAGGTAGCGATGATGACCCCCAGGTATTCGCCTTGTTTGATTTCTTCTACGATCGCATCAAAACTTACTTTATCGTATTGATTGAAAGATTTACATTGTATCTCCAGATGATAGTCCGAAAATTCTTTCTCTGCTTTTGCAATCCCCTTATTGACCTCCGACCAGTATTCTCCGGAAACGAATGATGGAATAAGCGTCATGATCCGGCACACCCTTTTGGAGGCCAGTGAACGGGCTATCAGGTTAGGTTGGTAATCAATCTTTTTAAGCGCTTGCCTGACTTTTTTCAGGGATTCACCGGAAACCTTTCCCCTGTTGTGGAGTACGCGATCAACAGTTCCTGCCGATACGCCTGCTATGGCTGCAATATCTTTGATACGATAGTTTTTCATGTATACATATAATTACTTTTAATTGGCGTTGTTGTCTTTTCGTGTGCGCACACATCGCAAATATACATATTGTTTTTAAAATAACAAGTGAGCGGTGAAAAAAAAATTATGAAGCCGCCGGAGCTGTCAGTCCGCGGAATATGTATCCGTACATTAATACGATCAACGGAATGGCCACAAATATCCCGGCAAGCAAAGCAAGTTCTCCGGTAATACTTATTAAAGTCATGATTAACATGATGATAAATAACTTCATGGTGTGTCCTTTCGTTATTTCCCAGCTTCGTTTGAATGATTCGATGATACCCGTATTTTCATCAACCATAGAGGCAAAAAAGAATTGCAGCCTCAGAGCGAGATATATCCCCGGGACAACAAGCAAAACTATTCCTATCGCTATGATAAGTGTGAAAATAATGGAGGCAACGAGATAGCTAAACAATTTTCGGGAAACCTGTCCGTATGATGAAAATTGGGGTTCTTCGCCGTCCAATGTCTGAAAGCAGTTTTTCATGTATCCCAGTTGGAACAGGGAAAGCAGTAGCCAGCATAATAAGGAAATGATAATGCCGCTTGTTGTCATACTTTCTCCTTTAGCCGGTAAAGAGAAGATGTACAAAAGCGAATATACAATTGTGAAACCTATTATTAATCCCACTAAGAGCCAGAACTGGGAAATCAGTCCTTTCCAGGCTGTTCTGAGAATATCCGAATAAACGAGTTTTTCTTCCATATCCTAATATATTCTTTTTTTTTATGATGTGACAAATGTAGTATAAGCCGGTAAAAATACAAAATATATTAACTTCTTTTTATTTCGTAAGCCGGCGATTGTTTTACAGGGGGAGAGCAAGACCGTGAACTGCGCCGCTTTCAATGTCAGGAATAGTGGTATGGGGGGATCAAAGATCTTGTTGAGTTTTTACGGGTTAACGTAAATCTTTTGTTCGTTTCCGGGAAGTCAGCCTTGAATAAAAAAAAGTGTCGTTCTGTAAAAGAACGGCACTTTTAACTTTATGCATAAGAATCAATCTTCTTATTTCAACTTATTCGGTTGTTCCGCCGTCCATTTTTTCTTTCAGGGCAGCCAGTTCTTCGATGTCACCCAATGTAGTTTTTTCCATTGTGGGTGTTACTATTGATTCTTTCCTGGAACCTTTTCCTTTTCCTTCGCTTTCTTTCTTCGCGGCTTTTTGCTCATCTTCGAAGATGCGGCTGTGAGAAAGGATGATACGACGGGCCTCCCTGTTAAATTCGATCACCTTGAACTGAAGTTTTTCATCCGGCTTAGCCTGTGAACCGTCTTCTTTCACTAAGTGTTTCGGGGTAGCAAACCCTTCCACGCCGTAAGGCAACGAAATCACGGCTCCCTTGTCCATCATTTCAATGATCGTACCGTCATGTATCGAACCGATTGTGAATACGCTTTCGAATACATCCCACGGGTTTTCTTCGAGTTGTTTGTGACCCAGGCTCAAGCGACGGTTTTCTTTGTCGATATCAAGCACCTGAACGTCGATTTCAGCGCCGATGGAAGTAAATTCGCTCGGATGTTTAATTTTCTTCGTCCATGAAAGGTCTGAAATATGGATCAGTCCGTCCACGCCTTCTTCGATTTCTACAAATACACCGAAGTTCGTGAAGTTACAAACTTTCGCTTTGTGTTTGGAGCCGACCGGGAAGCGTTCTTCGATATTTTCCCATGGATCCGGTTTGAGCTGTTTGATACTCAGGGACATTTTACGTTCGTCGCGGTCTAATGTCAGGATAACGGTTTCCACATCGTCGTCTACTTTCATAAAATCCTGTGCGCTACGCAAGTGTTGTGTCCAGCTCATTTCCGATACGTGGATCAATCCTTCCACACCCGGAGCTATTTCAACGAATGCGCCATAATCAGCCATCACCACAACTTTTCCTTTCACTTTATCGCCCACCTTAAGATCCGCATCAAGTGCATCCCATGGATGAGGAGTAAGCTGTTTAAGACCTAATGCAATACGTTTCTTTTCATCGTCAAAGTCGAGGATCACCACATTTACTTTCTGGTCAAACTGAACGATTTCTTCCGGATGTGAAACACGTCCCCATGAAAGGTCCGTGATATGGATCAACCCGTCTACGCCGCCCAAGTCGACGAATACCCCGTAGGAAGTGATGTTTTTAACGGTTCCTTCCAGCACCTGTCCTTTTTCGAGTTTGGAGATGATTTCTTTCTTCTGCTGTTCCAATTCGGCTTCGATAAGCGCTTTGTGGGACACAACGACATTTTTGAAATCCTGATTGATTTTTACAATCTTAAATTCCATTGTTTTGCCTACAAACACATCATAGTCGCGGATTGGTTTCACGTCAATTTGCGAACCCGGTAAGAATGCTTCAATACCGAATACATCTACGATCATACCCCCTTTTGTGCGGCATTTTACAAACCCTTTGATAACTTCGTCTTTGTCGAGCGCTTCGTTTACGCGATCCCACGAACGCGAAATACGCGCTTTCTTGTGTGAAAGGATCAGTTGCCCTTTTTTATCCTCTTGATTCTCAATATAAACCTCTACCTGATCACCCACTTTCAAATCAAGGTCATAACGAAATTCCGACATGGGCACGACGCCATCTGATTTGAACCCGATATTCACAACCACTTCGCGCTTGTTCATAGCGGTTACTGTTCCACTAACGACTTCTTTGTCCTTCACCGTGTTTAAAGTTTCATCGTAGGTTTTGGTTAATTCCTCTATGTTTTTGTCTTCCACAGGGGTTTCACCTTTTTCGTAAGATTCCCAGTTGAAATCTTCGTTGGGAACAATGTTTTTTAAATTTTCCATTTTAATTGTTAATACTCTTTTTACTAATAAGTTAGACAATATGTTA
>JAIRKN010000257.1 GCA_031260095.1 Tannerella sp.
GGCGCTCCGCCGGACGCATTTTCCGCTACCGGCCAAAACTGGTCTTTCCCTACTTATAATTGGGATGCGATGGAAAAAGACGGATTCTCCTGGTGGAAAAAACGCTTTCATCACCTTAACCGCTATTTTGATTGTTTACGTATAGATCATATCCTCGGTTTTTTTCGGATATGGGAGATTCCGCTGGAATATATAGACGGATTATGCGGCCATTTCAGACCTGCACTGCCCTTGTCTAAAGAAGAAATAGAAGGCTATGGATTTATACTGTTCGACGAACAGTGGACCCAACCACACATTCACGTCCGGTATCTTCCCGGTATATTCGGCGAAGAGATGGAGATAGATTCGCTTCATAAATACTTACGTTATACGGATACGGAACACCTGATGCTAAACGAATTTTGTTCAACACAAAGAAGAATAAAAACGATTTTTGAAGGATACACAGATACGAAATCACAGATCATCAGGGATGGACTAATGAACATCGCAAACGAAATATTATTTCTTGAAGATCCCTGTGAAAGAAATCATTATCATCCACGCATATCGGCCTGCAAATCGTATGTATACCGTGAATTGACGGACGCCGACAGGCATGCTTTCAATAGATTATATAACGACTTTTATTTCCTGCGGCATAATGAATTTTGGAAACAAATTGCCCTGAATCGCCTCGCTCCTTTAATACACAACACAGAGATGCTTGTTTGCGGTGAAGATCTGGGACTGATCCCGGCATCCGTTCATGAAGTGATGGAAAAGTTGCAGATTTTCACCCTCGAACTGGAACGTATGCCTAAAGTGATGAACCGTGAATTTGCGGATCTTAATACGTTACCTTATCATTCGGTCTGCACCACCTCGACACACGACATGAGTCCTGTCCGTGCATGGTGGCAGGAAGATAAAGAAAAAATACAACGATACTACAATTCCGTGTTAAAACACGACGGGAAAGCCCCCGGAGAATGTTCGCCGGATATAGCCGGACAAATCCTGTTGAATCACCTGAAATCATCTTCTATGTTAACGATTATCCCGCTTCAGGACTGGTTTGCCGCAGACGAACAGATAAAACGCCGGGACGCAGATAACGAACGGATCAATATACCGGCCAACCCGGATAATAAATGGTGTTACCGGATGCACCTGACACTCGAAACGTTATTAAACGCAGAGAACTTCAACAGCAAAATTAAAAACCTCGTCACTATAAGCGGACGATATGAAGAACGAAGCATGTAATCAGTCACACCCTTCCCCTCCATGAACAAATTATGTGACCGGTTTATTTCTTCTGACCATTTGCCGGATTCGGATTGGACGGCGCAGGCGTTCCCGTTCCTTCTTTTCCGGACATCGTACACGAACCGTTCAGCCTGGCTCCCGGTTCTATCTCCAGCGTCTGAATAAAGATATCTCCTTTGATTACGGCAGATGATTTCAGGATAAGACGCTCACGCACACGTATAGTACCTTCTACGCTTCCAAAAATTTCCGCATTGTCGGTCATAATATTACCCTTGAGACTACCTTTCGGTCCAATGACAATTTTACCCTTACAATTAATTTCTCCCTCCACACGTCCGTCGAGGCGAAAATCCGATTCCGTAACAATTGCTCCCGTTAATACCGTACCTGTTGCTAATACATTATGTAATCCGCTACAAGGATCTTCATTAATTTTTGCCATGATATTTCTATTATTTGTTTTCCGGCAAAGATAATGTAAACTGAGTGGAATACAAAATAAACCTGCCTGTTTTTATTTCAAAATACCGCGATCTTCAGTTATTACGAAAGATCATTCACAATCGTATAACATCTTATTTATTCCGGGGTGAACCCGTATCTTCGGGAAGATCCCAATAACGATCAACCTCCTCAGTATCCGTATTCTCATCCTCTGAAAACGGATAAACAGGAGGTTCCGGTCCTTTATCACGAAAGTATAAAGCAAACACCATACCGGCAAACAGTCCCGAAAGATGTCCCTCCCATGAAACGGATGTACCCTTATACAGCACAGGAAAAAAGGCCCAGACAAATCCGCCGTATAAAAAGGCTACCAAAAGAGCAAAAGCACGCTGACGAGGTACTTTCTTTATAACACCACTTAAAAAATGAAAAGCAGCGAGCGCATAAACAAGTCCGCTCGCACCGATATGTGTGGAACTCCTCCCCATAAGCCAGGTCAGAAATCCGCTCAGAAGATACAAATATAGCAGGATACGCCAGGCGTCGCGCTTATAGAACAAAAACAATCCGAATATCAGTAACAACATGGCCGGCGTATTAGAAATAAGATGTCCCCAGTCTGCGTGCAGTAAAGGCATCGAAAAAATACCGGACAACCCTTTCCATTCAAGCGGCCTCAAACCGAATTGTTTTAACTGCAACGAAAACACAACGCTTACAATCTGTACAATCCATAGCAATGCCGTTAATAAGACAGAATAAACCACTGCCAATCTCAACTCTTTCTTTTCGTCTGTCGCCTGATCATTCATAACAGAACAAATGTACACGAAATTTTCGACATTACATACAGGCAAATAAAAATGTCAAAAAGATGAATTTTCTTTATACCAATTTATAATACAATTTAATTAACAGGTTAAAATTCAACTTCTATTTTCCCTGATGTGTCCGTCTTTGCGGCGCTGCCCCGACTTTCGTCATAACGAATGCCGTTACTGTCAGTATAATTAGATTTTTGGATAGCCGTCTGTGAATCATTTTGCTTTCTCTGTTTATGGTTGTTATACAATAAAAATAAATCCAGCAAAACAACTAAAACTAAAGTACTTATGTATACTGTCGCAAAATGTTTCATATTCATATTTCATTTACAAGTTACTAAAATTGGATTGGATTGATCATTAAAATCCGGATTGGAATATATTTCACAAATATCAGGATATAATCTCATCAATTCTTCAAACATCGCGTCGCCGTTTTTCAAT
>JAIRKN010000269.1 GCA_031260095.1 Tannerella sp.
AATTTATCTCGACAGATGATTATTTGTTTCTTGTCGAGCAGGTTCGTATTGTTTTGCAAGAGGTGCTGGGTAGCTCCTATACCGGATATATGGGAGTAGATATGATTATTTATAAAACCAACGAGGGAAACTATGCCTTACATCCGTTTGTAGAACTTAATCTGCGTTATACCATGGGCCTTGTTGCCATGCAGTTTAGCATGCAGTTTATACATCCCGATTCTCAGGGATTACTGCGTATTATTTATTATATATATGATGCCTTAAAAGAACATCAACGCATGCAGACAGCTTCGCCTCTTTGTCTTGAAAATGGAAAAATCCGCTCCGGTTATATATCTCTATGCCCGGTAGAACCGGATACCCATTATGTGGCAATGGTGGAAGTTTTCGAGTAAGGAATAGTTTTTCGGTATCCCATCAAGAATGCCGGAAAAACTATTATATCCTGTTTATTTAGCATCCCTAAGTAGTCGTTCCTTAAATTCACAATAATGAGAGTTTTGCAAAACTCATTTGCAGCGAATCAGCGTTAAAAACGTATAGTTTAGGCAACGTCATTTCGGAGTCATTTCGGATCTGCAACGCTTTTCTACGAGTAAAAAGAAGCAAAAAGCTCTCCGTTTCCCCTCTCAGCCTCACAGGACGGACTTATTTAGCCCCAGTTCAGTTGCTTTTTGAGTTCCTGATGCTCGGACCATTTACCAACAACTGGTATATACCGAGGGAAAACCGGTCTTCATTCGCTTCCTATGAAAGGAAATTGTACTGTAACGACTTTTCCGGAATGGCCATGTTTCGGTTTGTCTACAATTTCTCCTTTGGCCGCAAGTTCCAGTCTGGCCAGCAACGATAAGTAACAGCGACAACGACACGGGCGTCATGAAGGCGGGAAAATAATCTTGTCAAAAAAAATAAAATGATTCTCCGCACGTATACCTAAATTCATTCATATTTCTCTATTACGTTATTCGGTTTGCTTAATCCCTATAAGTGAATCACAGCGGAAATAACGCTGCTGCTTTTGCTACAAACGCCGATCATACGGACGCTCTTCCCGGATAACAGAGGCTTTGCCGATATACCGGATGATACGAGGCACGCTTTCGTCACCGGCGAAAGCCGAAGGGTGAAGCAATCCGGCCACACTGCACGAACCCGGATTGCTTTGCGCACCGGATGACGGGAAACTACGCCACCAGCCCACCGTTATATATACGTTTATTGCGAAAATCTTTGCGAATTAGTTCAAAAAGAACGGGTACTTCTTTTTAAAATTCGGAGGTAAAATGAAAACGAATGGTTGGGAAGTCCTGCTGCGCCATCGTCAGGACGTATGCGGAATCAGCCAGGTATACGTCGCGGCCATCGCGGTCGGTGGCCATATATTGCGCCTTGCGCTTTTTAAAGTTTTCGAATGTGGCGGTATCGTCACTTTCTATCCAGCAGGCTTTATAAAGTCCGACAGGCTCCCAACGGCATTGTGCGCCGTATTCGTTCAGCAGGCGATACTGGATCACCTCAAACTGCAATGGTCCGACCGTACCGATGATCTTACGGCCATTGAAACGGTTTACAAACAACTGGGCCACCCCTTCGTCCATCAACTGGTCGATCCCTTTGCTAAGTTGCTTCGCTTTCATCGGGTCGGCATTCTCTATATACTTAAACATCTCCGGAGAAAAACTGGGCAAACCCTTGAAGTGCAAATTCTCGCCTTCGGTAAGGCTATCCCCGATCTTGAAATTACCCGTATCGGGCAAACCGATGATATCCCCGGCAAAAGCTTCGTCTACGATCTCTTTCTTCTGGGCCATAAAAGCCGTAGGGCTGCTGAAGCGTATCATCTTGTCGAAACGGACATGTTTGTAATTCGCGTTGCGTTCAAAACGTCCCGAGCAGATTTTCACAAAGGCGATACAACTGCGGTGATTCGGATCCATATTGGCGTGTATCTTGAACACAAAACCCGAAAAATGATCTTCCTCCGGCTCAACAATGCGCTCTACCGCCTGTACCGGACGGGGCGAGGGCGCGATGTGCACGAAACAATCCAACAGTTCGCGCACACCGAAATTATTCAACGCCGAGCCGAAAAAAACAGGCGCTACATCACCGCTCAGGTACGTTGCTTCTTCAAAATCAGGATAAACCCCGTTGATCAGTTCCACATCCGCACGCAACTTATCCGCCCGTGTCGCATCTATATGATTCTCCAGTTCGGGACTGTTTATATCTTTAATTTCGATACTCTCCGCGACAACCTGTTTGCTCGGCCTGTACAAATCCAGTTTCCGTTCATAGAGGTTATATACCCCTTTAAAACGTTGTCCCATATCAATGGGCCAACTCAACGGACATACATTCACTTTCAACTCCGCTTCAATCTCGTCCAGCAGGTCAAAAGGATCCTTTCCCTCCCGGTCCATCTTGTTGACAAACACAATCACCGGCGTTTTACGCATCCGGCAGACCTCCATCAGTTTCCGCGTCTGCGCCTCCACCCCTTTGGCTGCGTCTATCACAATGATGACACTGTCTACCGCAGTAAGCGTACGGAAGGTGTCTTCCGCAAAATCCTGGTGACCGGGTGTATCCAGAATATTGACCTTGTAGCCCTCATAATCAAATGCCATGACGGAAGTGGCGACCGATATGCCGCGCTGCTTCTCGATCTCCATCCAGTCGGACGTAGCCGTACGCCGTATCTTATTCGACTTAACCGCCCCGGCTACATGGATAGCGCCTCCGAACAACAACAGTTTCTCGGTCAAAGTAGTCTTCCCTGCGTCCGGATGACTGATAATCGCAAAAGTGCGGCGACGTTCTATTTCTTCTGATAAGGACATACGTTTATTTTAAATTATACGACAGAGCCTCTCATATTATGCAGGCACTTGCCAAGGCTCTCTTCCCATGAAGGAATGATCAGCCCATACGTTTCTTTTATTTTTGTTTTATCCAGTACGCTATAAGCCGGGCGTAGGGCGCGTGTAGGATATCCGTCAGTCGTCAGCGGATGAGCCTGACATTTCAACCCTGCCATATCAAAGATCCTGACCGCAAAGTCATACCAGGTACAAACCCCTTCATCCGTATAGTGATAAACGCCGGGAACAAACCTTCCCGCCGCCACGACCTTCATGATCGCCTCCGCCAGGTCGCCCGCATACGTAGGGGTACCCTGTTGATCGGCCACGACATTCACCCTCTCCTGCTCCACTCCCAGGCGAAGCATCGTTTTCACAAAATTATCGCCGGTCTCCGAGTATAGCCAGGCCGTACGAATAATCACGGCGCCGGGACATACAGCCATTAACACCTGTTCGCCGGCCAGCTTGGACTTTCCGTAAACAGACAAGGGATTCGTCGCGTCATCCTCACGATACGGACGCTGCCCCGTGCCGTCGAACACATAATCAGTCGATACATGGATCACCCTCGCGCCCGACGAAGCGGCAGCCTCCCCGATATGACGCACTGCGTCACGATTGATACGCATACACCGTTCCGCATCATCTTCCGCCCCGTCTACCGCCGTGTACGCAGCACAGTTGACAACCGTGCCGATCCCGAACGATTTCATATACGATTCTACGGCTGATTTATCCAATATATCCAGCGTATCCACATCCGTAAAATGTATCCGAATGTTTTCAAAATCTTCGGAGATAGCGCGTAATGCCGTCCCTAACCGGCCGTTTGCCCCGGTAACCAATACTGCGTTCATTTCGTTTATTTTTTGGAGGGGACAAAGATAGCGGTTTTATTTTTATCTTTGCGCAATAAAAGCAATTTTAATATGATTATAGCACGGCAGAAAAGAAAAGAAAATATCGTTGAATACCTGATTTACATGTGGCAGGTAGAAGATATGATACGTGCCTGTCATTTTAGCATGGATGAAATCGAATCCCGTATCATCTCTCAATATGACCGGCCGGAAGACGTAAAACAGGATATACGCCAATGGTACCGGGAATTGATCGACATGATGCGTATCGAAGGGGTCATGGAACAGGGACATATCCGAATCAATATAAATATATTAACAGAATTGACCGGCCTGCACCTGAGATTATTAAAATCTCCGCAGGAAACCGTCTATGGCTCTCTCTACTACAAGACACTGCCTGCTATTGTGCAACTCCGCTCCAAATCCGGAAGGGAAGAAATGGGCGAGATCGAAACCTGCCTGACTGCTATTTACGGATACCTGATGCTCAAAGTGCAGGGAAAAGAAATAAGTGCGGAAACAACGGAAGGCATTCAACAAATCAGCAATCTGCTGGCATTTCTGGCGGCCGTATTTCAAGAGGGGCGTTATGTTTAAGTTGATCACAACAGGCTATTTTTATGCGGACGGCGGAGCTATGTTCGGCGCTGTCCCCAAGGTAACATGGAGTCGCAGCTATCCCGTCAACGAACGGAATCTGTGCGTATTGGCCATGCACGCCGGAGTTGTCAAAACCGGCAACGGACGGATCATTATTGTTGACCCGGGAATCGGACGCGATCAACTGAACGATTCGCCCGCCGTCTATTATCAATTTTACGATACGGTAGACCTGTGTGAAGAACTGGCCCGGACAGGCATCCAACCGGAAGAGGTGACCGACGTAATCTTCACGCATCTTCATTTCGACCATTG
>JAIRKN010000052.1 GCA_031260095.1 Tannerella sp.
TTCGTTATAATGGCTGGCTATTCGATGACGAGGGGGGCATGACGGGAGCTTTGTCCGTCCTTTCAGCGACGCTTTCACTATTTCTTTGCGAACGGAGTGAAGCAATCCAGGTGGATGAAGCTCCAGCCATTCCGCGTCGCAATGCTTCTTGCCATAACGGAATGTGTGTCCGGCATGACGGCGGCGTTGTTGGGGCAAGGCATGCCTTGCCCGTATGCGTCGGTGGGTAAAGCAATCCGGCAAAATAACATCACAAAATTACGCCATGTGCAGCATAATTCCGTAAAAACAACGACCGGGAAATTTGGTTTATTACTACACACGGACTCGACTAAAGACGATGGTTTTGAATTACAACATTTGTGAAATAAATACAAATTGCTTGCGGATTTAAGGCATATCTTAATTTTTTATGTAGTTTCTTCTATAAATTTTATCGAACATTTTTATGCGTTTGTGTGTAATCTGAAAAATTTAATGCTAACTTTGTACCTGATTTTATTAATGGATACGCTATCAGAGGATTAAAATATATAATAATAACGGCATTAATACTGATCTTTATAGGTTATGCCCTCCCTGTTATTTCGTTGAGTATACCTCAAGTGCAACGAAGTGTTACAAGTATTGCCGAAAAAGAACTTTCCAAATTGTTTGATACGTCCGTAAAAATAGGTCGGGTTGATATCAAATGGTTGAACCGTATTGTTCTCAGAGATGTTAATGTTGATGACAAAAAAGGAGAAACAGCACTGAGTGCCGGTAATATAACTGCGGGATTTAAACTGCTGCCCATACTCAAAAATAAATGGGTGCTGACGACCGTGCGCTTATTCGGGATCACCTGCCATATACGAAAAGATACTCCCGGTAGTGAAACAAACATACAATTTATCATTGACGGTTTCTCAAAAAATCCGCAGGATAATAGCAGCAATATTGAATTACAAGTTCAGTCCATACTGATACGACGCAGTCATATTACTTATGATATACTGAATAAAAATCATACGGAAAAACAATTCAATCCTAACCATATTCACGTTGATAACATCAGCGGAAAATTATCCCTCAGATATTGCAGTAAAGACAGCTTGAACATACAGGTCAACAAATTAAGCTTTGATGAAATATCCGGGTTGAATGTTGACAAATTATCCATGAATGTCATCGGGAACAGGGACACGGCGTATATAGAAAATTTCACCCTCCTCCTTCCCCATTCTTTTATATCCATACCATCTGCCGGAATCGGTTTGTCCGGTGCAGACAGTCTTCCGGTAACCGGCAAATCACCTTTACAGTTCAACCTGGCGCCATCCGGAATATCTCCGAAAGACTTCACTGCATTCCTGCCGTTACTAAAGGATTTTTCGGATGTGATTGAGATCTCAGGGGACATTTCAGGTTATGTCGATGACATTTCATTAAACAGATTAACACTGCAATACGGACAGGAAATGACGTTTGACGGAAATATGGAGCTAAAAGGATTAGTGAGCAAAAAGGATGAGTTGTACCTGCTCGGGCAAGTGAAAAAGTTAAATATAACAACCGAAGGATTAATAAAAATCAGCAATAATTTATATCCTAATAGGGTCATCCTGCCGGAACCGGTCCTGAAAATGGGAGAACTCGGATTTAGCGGTGAGATTTCAGGTTTTACAAATCATCTGGTCGCGTTCGGTAACCTCTCATCGGCAATTGGATCCATTCAAATGGATATGCTCATTGGGAACAAAAAAGACGTCGCTATGTATCTGAAAGGAAACATTGCATCATCCCAATTAAGGATAAACGAGCTATTCGAAGAAGGAAGCCCGTATGGCAATGCGCGTTTTAATGCTGAAATTGACCTCATACAACCGCTCAGGCAAAAGATTTCCGGGTCGGTCAAAGCTCAGGTAAATGAATTCGAATACAGAGGATATGACTATGAAAATATTTTTTTATCCGGCCAATTCAAAGAAAACGAATACGAAGGACTAATCCGTGTAAACGATCCCAATGGGAAAGTGGAGATTCAGGGACTATTCAGAAACGAAAAGGAAAAATCTGTTTTCAATTTCATGGCAAACATCAGGAATTTTCACCCGGACAAACTATACATAACGGATAAATATGATAAACCGGATATATCGCTTGGGATAAACGCCAATTTTACGGGAAATAATCCGGATGATTTCGAAGGATATATCGAACTGGAAGATTTATCCTTTTATACGGCTAAAGACAGTTTTACCATACATGATTTACGTGTGGAAACATCGGCTGACGAGCGTCCGTATAAACATACGAGTATCTCATCCGATATTATAAACGGGGAAATAAAAGGTTTTTATTCTTTCTCGTCACTGACTCATGACTTATATCGCACGGTTGAAAGCTATCTCCCTTCTTTGGTAAAGACTTTAACGAATGAAAATGGCGCCCAAAAAAGTGAAAACCGGTTTGACTTCCTGTTTACAATTGATAATACGGAAAATATTTCAAATACATTAAAATTACCGGTGACCATCCTCCGGCCATCAAACATCCGCGGACATTATAACAATCATACAAATTCACTACTTACGGAAATCGACATTCCCGCTTTTAAGATTGGTAAAACATCTTTGGATAACGTCAAACTACATCTCGACAATGCGGATGAATCCATTAACCTGCTACTAACAGCATCACAAAATTACAAAGGCAGTACCCATAATTATATCAACCTGGCAGCTCATGCTAAAGAAGACAGTATAAACACTACTTTATACTGGACAAATGATAAAGAAGACACGTTTGAAGCTGAAATAACAGCATCCGCTTTATTTATTGAAGAAGATGAAAACAATAAAAAACTGCGCACGGAGATTACAATACCACCCGCCCAAATCACACTGAAAGATTCCCTCTGGAATGTAGAACCTGCATCCGTGACCATATCCGGCGGCAATATCCACGTAGACAACTTTTATATTACAAAAAAAGACCAGTACCTGCACATCGACGGCGTCATATCCGGTAATTCAAAAGACTTGTTACTGGTGGATTTAAACGATATAGAAATAAGTTATATATTTGATGTGCTGAATATTCCGGCACTTCAGTTCGGCGGGCGCGCAACCGGTAAAATCAATGCGTACGACCTGTCGGGAAGCAGGATGATTGACGGAAGGCTGGAAATACAGGATTTCTCATTCAATCAAGCCGTACAGGGAAAGCTCAGTTTGTCGAGTGAATGGGATAGTGACCGGCAGGGAATCCTGCTGTTAGGCTCCATATATCCTCATTATCCCGACCTGTCTGTCTTTACGGATGTAAACGGATACATATTTCCTATCGGTGAAAATCAGGGTCTTTCACTTTATTTCGAAACCAACGATTTGAATATTGCTTTTCTACAAAAATACATGAAAGCTTTCGCCAGTGATATAAGCGGAACCGGCTATGGAAAAGCACATCTTCACGGCCCTTTCTCCAACATCTTTTTAGAAGGTACGACTTATGTCAAAGATGGCAAAATGAAGATTGATCTCCTGAATACAACCTACTCTTTCTCGGATACGGTGGTAATGGATTCAACTTCTATCAAGACAAATAACACAATCGTAGCCGATAAGGATGGAAACGCCGGGATACTAAACCTTGATTTCAGACATGAAAATTTCAGGGATTTGAAATATGATATAAACGTGGAAGCAGACAAAATGCTGGTATATGATATTCCCGAACGGGTGAAGCCTCAGATATACGGACAGGTTTATGCCAGCGGAACAGCCAGGATAAACGGTACGGAAGATTTTGTAACCGTCGATGGAAACGTTCACAGTGAAGCCGGAACTACCGCGGGCTTCAATTTTATGGATAATTCAACCGTAGAAAATTATGATTTCATTACTTTCGTAGAAGAAACAGAAAATATCCCTCGGCCGTCAAAGAATGAAAACGACTCAAAAGAACCGGCAATTAATGATGATTCTCCGATGGGTTACCAGTTAAATTTCCTGGTGGACGTCACACCTGACGCCAAGCTGGAATTTATGATGGACGCCGCTTCCGGCGATAAAATACGTGGAAGTGGAAATGGAAATATACAGATACAGTACGGAAGTCAAAGCGATATACAGATGTTCGGAAATTATTTGATATCGGAAGGAACATACAACTTCAGCCTGCAACAGGTCATACGGAAACGTTTTAATATACGTGACGGCAGTATTGTTACATTCCAGGGCGATCCGATGACGGCCAATCTTAATATCAATGCCATCTATAACCTGAGCGCTAACTTACAGGATCTTGACGAAACCCTTTTATTGGAGACAGCCAATCCGAGCATTCCGGTGAACTGTATACTAAAAATTGACGGACGCTTGCAAAATCCGGCGATCACGTTTGATATAGAACTCCCTAATTCAAACAGCGAACTGGAACGGCAGGTCAAGTCGTTTATTGATACGGAAGATATGATGACACGGCAAATCATCTACTTGCTTGTGCTGAATAAGTTCTATACCCCGGATTATTCGCGTAATGACTATCGTTCAAACGAATTTAGCGCCGTTGCTTCGTCCGCTCTCTCTGTCCAACTGTCGAATATCCTCAGTAGCCTGACCGACAAAGTACAGATCGGAACGAATATACGCTCCCGTCAGGATGGAATAAAAGACACAGAAATCGAAATGCTTTTGTCAAGCCGCTTATTAAACAACCGGCTATTATTTAACGGAAACTTTGGCTATAAAGACAATTTCATCATGCAGAATGCGTTTGTCGGAGAATTTGACCTGGAATACAAACTCATACCCGGCGGAGAGATCAGCCTGAAAGCCTACAATCATGCCAATGATTTATACCGGTATAATGCAAAATCGCTTACCCGGCAAGGGGTTGGCGTTATGTTTCGCAAAGACTTTATCACCCTGTCGGACGTTTTCAGGAGAAGGAAAAATGAAGGGAAACCGGATAACGCAAAGGATTCAAAAAACAACTCCGGAAGTTGAATAAGTACCGTACCCACCGTATGAATCGTATGCTTTATTACCATAGCGAATTGTCTGCACATATTATTCTGCGAACTGCATTTTTTTCTTTATTTTTGCAACCGCATAAAATAGGAGATCATGTATAATTATCTTATTGTTGGCTCCGGACTGTTCGGCTCTGTTTTTGCCCAGATAATGAACGAAAACGGAAAAAGCTGCCTTGTCATTGACAAACGTCTTCATGCCGGTGGAAACATCTACTCAAAAGAAGATCACGGTATAAAGGTGCATTTGTACGGAGCGCATATTTTCCATACGGACAACGAAGAAGTCTGGGACTATATGAATCGTTTTACCCGTTTCAACCATTATCGCAACTCGCCGCTGGCATATTACAAAGGAACATTGTATAACCTTCCGTTTAATATGAATACATTCAACAAACTATGGAATGTGAATACGCCGCAAGAGGCGAAATGTAAAATCCGTGAACAGTGTGACAGGTATAAGCATATAACCCACCCGTCCAATCTGGAAGAACAAGCGCTGAAACTTTGTGGTGATGACATTTATTATACATTTATCAAAGAATATACGGAAAAACAATGGGGACGTCCGGCGAAAGAATTACCGGCCTCTATCATCAAACGGATTCCGCTTCGTTTCACTTATGATAATAATTATTTTGACGATCCTTATCAGGGAATCCCCGAAAACGGATATGATGCACTCATAAAAAATCTGCTAAATAATATACATGTCGAAACAGATACGGATTATTTCGGTAACCGAAACTATTTTCACTGTATTGCAGAGAAAATACTCTTCACCGGATGTATTGACGAATATTTTGAATATCAACTCGGAAAACTGGAATACAGAAGCCTGAAATTTGATCATATTCATCTGAATACGGACAATTATCAAGGGAATGCCGTCATTAATTACAATGAAGCGGAAGTGCCGTACACGCGGATCATCGAACATAAACATTTTGAATTTGGCAAACAACCCTCTACGATCATAACAAAAGAATACCCCCTGGAATACAGTTTATCCGGGGAGCCTTATTACCCGATCCATGACGAAAAAAACTCAAAGCGTTATCTTGAGTATAAAAAACTTGCGGCAAACTATCCAAACACGATCTTCGGCGGACGGTTAGGCCAATATGCTTATTTTGATATGGACGATACGGTTGCTGCCGCTATATCGCTTGCAAAAAAAGAATTATCCTCATAAAATCCAATCATGGCTAAATTTTATCTATCCAAAAATTACAACGACACAACAAGCGCCGGAAATAAAGCGAAAACAGATATCGAACAAATACTTTCAGAATTGGGATATAAAAATGCAGGGTTGGCGCAGACCGCCTGTTCCAATAAGATCGTGGGGTTTATCCTGACTTTCATAAGCGTATTGAAGGTGTTTTTTACTATCTCCGCAAACGATCTTATCGTCATCCAGTATCCATTCAAAAAATATTACTCATTTGTATGCAATATCATACATTTCAGAAAAGGAAAGGTGATTACGGTCATTCATGACTTGGGGGCTTTCCGGCGAAAAAAGTTGACGGTAGAAAAAGAGATCAGGCGATTGAACCATACGGACGTCCTGATTGTACACAACGACCACATGAAAGAATGGCTCTTGCAGCAAGGATATAGCAAACCTATGGTATGTCTCGGAATCTTCGACTATTTATCTTCTTCCGAAAACGACAAACCGCATACATTTGACGGGCAACTCATTAAAGTCATCTATGCAGGAGCTTTAAGTGATAAGAAAAATAAATACCTGTATGAGTTGGACGACAAGATCGCAAAATGGCAATTTGAACTCTATGGCAGTGGCTTCAGAGAAAACAGGATAAAAAAGAAAAGTCATTTCAAATATAACGGTTTTATTCCTTCCGACCGGCTTATAGAACAGGTTGATGCACATTTCGGACTGATATGGGAAGGTGATTCCATATCCACCTGTTCGGGCAATTTTGGGGATTATTTAAAGTTAAACAACCCCCACAAAGCATCTTTATATATCCGCTGTAATCTTCCGTTAATTGTCTGGGAAGAAAGTGCATTAACTGCATTTATTTCCGAAAATAAAATCGGAATTTGCATTCATTCCCTGACAGAGCTGGATACCGTACTGCCTGCCATATCTGTTGAATCGTATAATGAAATGAAAGAAAATATCGAAAAAATTAACAGGCGGGTAGCCTCCGGCTATTATATTAACAAAGCGCTGAATGAAGCAGATATATATCTTCACGAAAATTATACCTGATGACCGGGACACTGCTCCGAATCACGGAAATGGCGGAATGAAAGCCGTTAAAACCTCAATCCCGGCATCAACAATCCCAGCATAAATTCGAGTACAAGTGGGGTCGCTATGATGATAGCTGTGGCAAAACTCACAAATTTAAGCTGTTCCGGCTCCTTCACGCCCATATAAGGAACAGCTCCTTCCCATACAATATAGATCGTGTATAATATAAAAAAACGGAGAAAGAAAAATTCCGGTAATAAGCTAAGCAGGATATTCAGGGAAAACATTAATGCCGAAGAATAACCGACGAAATTCTGACAAAGCTTCATGTTTTTTCCCCGCTTGAACAAAGAATGCCACACTTCATTCAGCAAATACGAAGCAAGAAAAAAACCTCCAAAAACAGATAATAATGCAAGTATTGCAGACTTAAGCGCTATTTGTACATCAAATTCCTTACGTGTAAACAAAACGCCGATAAATGCAGCCATCGTAATCAATCCAATAAAAGGATAGACAAAACCGGACAGGAATTTTTCATTATCATCCATCCGCTTTTCACTCAACTCTTTCCATACCTCCGAAGGCTTGAATATTAGTGATATTGTTGTATTGAATAAATCTTTGAACATAATTTTTCTCCCTTAGATTTGGCAAATATAACACAAGCCGGGCAAAAGACAAAAAGAGAACCTGTATAAAACAAAAAAATATTGTACTTTTGCAGTGAAATATTAAAATAAACAGAAAAATGAAGAAGAAGCATTTCTTTTTATTCGCAGCTATATGGTGTGTTTGTTGCAGTTCCTGTAAAAAAGAAAAATTGGCGATTGCCGGTAGCGGCTGGCAGGAAATAGCTATTATTGATAAAGCATCAGGCAATATTGAATGGAAATATCAACTTGAGAAAGAAGACGAATGTAATGACGTCGAAGTAACACCTGAGGGTCATGTCTTATTTGCTTATTCAAAAGGCGCCAGGCTGATAAACCGTAATCATGAAATCATCTGGGACTATAAAGCGAAAGATAATGAAGAAATCCATACCGCTACACGTTTGAAAGAAGGGGGTTATATGCTTGCCGTATGCGGCGAACCTGCACGAATCGTCGAACTGGATGAAAATGGTAAAGAAGCCAAAGAAATTCCTTTTCGTACAATCATTTTTGATACACATAAACAATTCCGCCAGGTCGCAAAAACCGATGACGGATTATACCTTATACCGCTTATCGAAAAGCGAAAAATATTACAGATATCGCCCGAAGGCCGTAATAAAGGGAGTGTATACGTAGGATACGACCTTTTTTCCGTAAAACCGCTGGAAAACAAAAATATGCTCGTATCATGTGGTCGAGATGGTAAATTGATAGAAATAGATCCTGCAAAGCAACATGCGGACAGTACCATTGTCACAAACAGAATCAAAGGGGCGTCCCTTCTCTACGTAGGAGAAATATTCTTATATAAAAACGGAAACAAACTGATAGCCAATTCAAACATGTATAGTGATGACAAATCACAGCCATTATTATTAGAAATAGACCCGGATAACGAAGTTATTTGGAGCCTTCCGTTCAATAGGGAAATAAAAAATATCACAACCGTATATTCATTCTTCGAATAAAGATTAAATACAATTCATCAAAACGAGAGAACCCGTCAAAAGGCTTTCTTCCGTTTTTTTATGCCTGATTTCTTTTAGCATCGGAATCCGAATCATGTATTCATTGGGATATTCCTGAATGAACTCCTGCATTTGGGCAGACTTTTATTTCTGATATCATCTGAGATGAGGCGGGCGAATTTGTTGTTTGTCTGATGTCCCGGACAGATGGCAATGATGATACCTTTAATGAATTGTCCTATTAACGATATGTCGCCGATGATATCTATTATTTTATGTCTTGCCGGTTCGTTCGGGAAGCGGAGAGGTGTATTTGTTATATAACCAAAAGCTTTGGCATCCCTTTTTTCTACATTCATCATTCTGGTTAATTTGTCTAACTCTTTCTGGTGTATTTGTTTATCGTAAACAATAATGGTATTGTTTAAATTGTCCTCATTGAACAGGCCTTTCCGTAAAAGAAATTCAATCTCTTTAATAAAAGCGAATGACCGACATGCGGCTATTTCATCCGGAAATTCCGACAGATTGTGCATGATTGCGCCCTGAAGGTCCAATACTTCGGAGTCATAATAAATCTGGGTATGGATCTCTAACTTATCGGAAGGTATGAGTATCAGATGGGAACCGGATATTTCATCCAGATATTCTATTTTATGATCAGGGATATAGTAAATTCTTTTTTCAGCCTGTTCCCGGATGCCAGCCTGTATAATCTTATTCACAAATATAGCGGAACTTCTGTCTAACACAGGAAATTCCGGTGCATCAACCTGAATCAGACAATTATCAATACCACAGGCGTAGAGGGCAGCCAGAGCATGTTTGACGGATCTTACCTGTATGCCGTTTTCCGATAAAATGGCGCCGCGCTTTGTTGATATAACATTTTCGGCTGTTGCCGTTATGACAGGCTGGCCGGGTAAATCTGTCCGGCATATTTTATATCCGAAATTATCGGCTGCAGGGCAAAATGAAATATTAATATCCAGCCCTGAGAAAAGACCTTTGCCATTCAATGAAAATTTTTCTTGTAATGTATTTTGTTTTGTCATAATATCTTTATATAATTACATTCGAATTACAAATATATTAGCTTGAATATGTATAAACCAAGTTACCCAGTGCAATAATTACCGTATTGGTTTTCTCATTTTAAAAAAATAGGATTAAAAATACTATTTGTTGCGCAAAACAAAACTATACTGCAAAAAAGTATGCAAAATAAAAAAAAACAAGAGTGTATAAAATATTTTGTGTAAATTTGGACTTTTAAAATTTCTAAGATGTATAATAACGAGAAAAAATTACAGGAAAAATTTATTTTTTTGTTAAAAGAAAAAATCCCCCGCCATCTTGCTAACACGCTTATGGAAATGTTGCCGTTGGAGAAAGAAGCTATATACAGACGTTTACGCGGGGAAGTCGCATTTTCTTTTTTTGAGATGGCGACCTTATCTTCGTCGTTAAGTATATCTCTTGATAACATTGCCGAGATCGCCTCTCCTTATCGTTCCCAATGGTATCACCTCCATATACGCGACTATTGCGAGTTTAAACCGATAGACCTGAATATGAGCTATAATTATATAAAGGCGATCATTGCGGCGGCAGGCGATCCGAACTCCGAATTTGGTATTGCAGCGAATATGATCCCGTTGCATATAGGGCTTTTGCATCTTCCTGTTTATCGTATTTATTTGCTCAAATGGAGGTATCAGTCCGGCAAAACCCCAAGAAACAAATTAAGTTATTCGGATATCCGGGTACCGGAAGCCGAAAAGAAGACTTATCAGCAATATTTGGATGCTGTTCGAAAGATTAAGTACACCTTTTTTATTTGGGATAATTCTTTTTTTCTATCCCTTATTAATGATATTAATTATTTTTACAACGTCCGGATGATCACCCGGACTGAAATGCAAATGCTCAAGTTGGAAATGTTTCGTTTGCTTGATACGCTTGAGCATTTTGCCGATGAAGGACAATTCGATACGGGAAATAAAGTGGAAACTTATGTTTCTGATTTGGATTTTGACTCTACCTATACTTATCTGTCGAGTGACAATATGTCTATTTGCATGAATAGTGTATATAGTCTGGGCGCTTTTACTTCGCTTGAAAAGGAAGCCTGCGAAGAAATGAAAAATTGGGTACTGGGATTGAAAAAAAGTTCTGTTCTTATTTCCGGTGCCGCTCAATACGACAAAATTATGTTTTTTGAAAAACAAAGAGAAATGTTGGAAAAACACTTTGTTATCGATGAAGAAAAATAAAAAGATTTGAGTGGTGACGCAAAAAGTATGCTACTGTAAATAATAGGCAATCGCT
>JAIRKN010000064.1 GCA_031260095.1 Tannerella sp.
GGTAACCGCACGAACCGCTGCATTCATACCCGGAGCATCACCTCCTGAGGTCATCACTCCAATACATTTAATTTCCGACATATTATTCTTGTTTATGAACCTAAACTCAGGCAAAGATAATGCAAATCCGGCAAAATGACAAAATAAACCGGCTTTGTTTCGAATCATCAATCCCCCCCTCCAAAGGATGCAAAGCCGTCACCGGCCCGGAAACCTGCGCGCGGTTATTCTATCGGACTGATTTTACAAAGTTATGCCGGGGACAGTCTATTTATAAGTTGAGCTTTTCGATACGCGAAGCCACTTCTTCCATCAACCATTTGGGAGTTGAGGTTGCGCCGCATACTCCTACCTTACGGACCCCGGAAGGTAAAGGCTTTGTTATTTCGGAGCTTTCCGATATAAAGGTAATATTGGGGTTTGCTTTTTTACATTCTTCAAATAACATCTTTCCATTTGAGCTTTTTTGACCTGCGACAAAATAAATCCAGTCATGCTTAGAAACAAAGTCTTTAATTTTGGGTAACCGGTTTGCCACCTGACGGCAAATCGTATCAAAATAAAGAAACCCGACTCCATCCTTCATGCGCACCTTTATTTCTCCGACAATCTCCCAAAAACCATCTAACGGCTTTGTCGTCTGCGAAAAAAGCATGATTTCACGGGAAAAGTCAAGTCTTCCGAGATCTTCCGGCTTTTCTATCACAATGGCTGTTCCTTTAGTCTGTCCGACAAGGCCGTTAACCTCCGCATGACCTTTTTTCCCATAAATAACCAATTGCGTATTCAACCCCGTTATTTCCTGATAGCAATCATGAATACGCCGCTGCAACTTCAATACGACCGGACAAGTGGCATCTACAATTTTAATTCGCCGATTCTCCGCAATATTATATGTAGAAGGAGGTTCGCCATGAGCGCGCAGTAAGACTGTTTTATCTTTAAGCCGGGAGAAACCTTCATGATTGATCGTCTTTAACCCAAGCTTTTTTAACCGCTCCATTTCGAGGCTATTATGTACAAGATCGCCCAGGCAATACAGATTTCCGTCCTTTTGCAATTCACGTTCGGCGCTTTTAATCGCATTTACAACTCCAAAACAAAAACCGGAACCTTGATCTATTTCAATCTCAATCATGATCCGTCACACGATTATATTGCTCCAGTAACCATTCATTTTGTTGCGGAATAGTCATCTCCGTATTATCTAATATAATCGCATCATCCGCCTTACGTAACGGAGATACAGCTCTTGTCATATCCCGGTTATCGCGACTTTTAATGTTTTCCAGGATCTCGTCTAATGAGGCAGGAACACCTTTTGCTTTCAACTCATCCAGTCGACGGCGCGCCCGTACTTCGGGTGTTGCCGTAACAAAAATCTTCAATTCCGCATCCGGAAAAACAACGGTGCCGATATCACGTCCATCCATTACGATCCCCTTTTCCAGTCCCATCAGGCGTTGTTTCTTAACCAACGACGCCCGGACAAACGGCAATGCCGCAATGCCGCTCACGTGATTTGCGACTTCCATACGACGGATTTCGCCTTCAACATTTTCCCCGTTCAGACAGGTTTCGGTAATACCTGTCGACGGATTAACCGTAAAAGAAATGTCAATATCATTCATCGCTTTCTCCAGATCCGCCACATTCTCTATAAAAAAGCCATGACGCAGGGCATATAGCGTAACAGCCCTGTACATAGCGCCCGTATCTATATATACATACCCTATCTTACGGGCAAGATCCTTCGCCATCGTACTTTTCCCATTCGAAGAATACCCATCTATCGCTACAATTATTTTTTTCACTATTAAACTGTTTGTCGTTAATTTATTTGAATTGTTCATGGCGCCATTTCCGAAAGCGACATGGACACACTGACCATCAATGACAGGGCAGAAGGATGATAACGGGCCACAGACGCACCGACATTAAACCGTGAAACTTTCAGTCCGCCGCCTATGGAAAATCCTCCAAGACCATTACCTGATGCTAATTTCATATCCATTTTAGTTTTAGGATTTAATCCGATACCTAACCAGATCTTATCCGATGGAACAAGCTCTATGCCAAAAACCAAATGCTTCAATGCCGTTTGGAAAAAATTATCATCCGTTTGGGCGTCCGCTACCGTATTGTCCGTATAATCGAACTTCCAACGGTTCAGATACATGGCTGTAACGGACAAACGTATCGGAGCATGCGCCATTCGCTTGGTTATACCCATTCGGATGTCCCACGGGACACGTTGCCGCTCCTCCTCGTAAGCTTTCAACTGCGCGCCGACATTCTTCAAAGCAAGTCCGAACGCAAAATCCGTTTCCGAATTAAAATAACTCAATCCGGCGTCGACAGCAAGACCGAAAGAAGAATAATCCGCCAACGCAGAATAAAGGGCTTTTAGGGATAAACCTCCCCGCCATTTATCCGAAAGGTCATAAGAATAAAAGGCATTCATGCTTATATCCTGAACAGAAAAAGTCCCCAGTTCAACATCTTCCGGCGTCGTTTCTTTCATGCTCCCGTAATTAACATAAGTGGCTCCTATCCCCCATGAACTGCGTTCACGAAACGCTTTTGTGAAAATCGCACTTCCGACATTTATATCCGAAATGTAATTCATATAATTGAGATTCACCGTCTTATCCATCTCCCCTCCAAGCAGGGCCGGATTATGAAAGGCCAGCGACGGATCCGCTTCCACCAATGAAACGGAATACCCTCCCAGTGCGCTGACACGGGATGAAGCCGGATAACGTAAAAAGTTGTATATACTCTTACCGTCCTGAGCATATAAATGCAACGGCACATTCCAACATATTAATAATACAATTAACCTTATATATTTCATGTGTATATTTGTTCATCTTTAATATCAAAGAAGCATAACTTATACAGTAACGCAAAAAAAGAGAAAAAGTTATATCACACAAAAAAAATCAATCAAAAATTTCGTAAATCAACCGGAACATACTTCGCCCCGTTGATCCGAATCTCGACCGGAAATCCATACGTGTGCTAAAATCCATGCCGAAGTGGAAACCCGGCATGTAACAGGGCCGGCCTGTGCACGTAAAATACAATATACCAGCACGTTTTAAATTGCAGAAATAAAAAATCATATTTTTTTCTGTAATTCTTTTGCATTTTAAAAAATAACCTCTATTTTTGCCCTGAAAGAAATGAAATTTTGAACCAAAAAAATAGATAACTATGGAAATAAAAAAAACTTCAAGAGCCGATCTGGAAAAGGATAAATCGCTGAATTACCTGATGGGATTAGTGATTGCATTGGCGAGTCTGTTTGTCGGATTCGAGTGGGGAGAAAAAGACATTGAAGTGGCAACAGACAGTGGACTTACTGCTGTTATTGATGAAGAAGAGATTGATATGACAGTACAAAACGAACCTCCTCCACCACCGCCACCGGAACCGGAAATTATTAAAGAACCGGATATCCTGGAGATTGTGGAGGACGAAGAGAAAATCGAAAGTATCCAAATTGCATCCAGTGAAGATGATGCGTCACATGCACAGAGAGAAACATACGTGGCGCCGGTAGAAGAAGAGGAAGAAGAGGTAGATGAAAACTTTGTATTCGTCACGGTAGAAAAAATGCCGGAATTTCCCGGAGGTGACGTAGCCTTGTTGAAATGGATTTCCGATAATATTAATTACCCGACAATAGCGGCCGAAAACGGAATACAGGGACGCGTATCATGTACATTTACAGTGAATGCTGACGGTTCGGTAACAGACGTACAGGTAGCTCGTCCGGTAGATCCGAACTTAGACAAAGAAGCTATTCGTGTATTGAAGAAATTACCCAAATTTAAGCCGGGAGAACAACGGGGAAAACCTGTCCGCGTAAAATACAGTGTACCGGTTAGATTCAAGTTGCAACAATAATCTTTATAAAGATATCCTTAAAAAGGCTGCCGGATCCTAGCAGCCTTTTTTATTAATGACGAAAATTCATGCTATCATTTGAACAAGTACTAAAGAGGCTGGAACCGGAATTTAATAAAATCTCCTTTGATCAATCGCCCCGGTGTCTGTTCGAACCCATCGAATACATCTTAGCGTTAGGAGGAAAAAGGATCCGTCCATGCCTGACACTCATGGCGTGTAGCATCTATAAAGAGGATGTGGAAGAGGCGATAAAACCGGCTATGGGCCTGGAAGTCTTTCACAATTTCACACTCCTGCATGACGACCTGATGGATCAGGCGGATAAAAGGCGAAACCAACCTACGGTACATAAAAAATGGAATACGAATACAGCGATTCTATCCGGCGACGCGATGCTTATCGCCGCATACCGGTTCATGGGAGAAACGGCCGAACCCTACCTGAAAAATGTATTGGATCTATTCTCAAAAACCGCACTTGATATTTGTTGCGGACAGCAATATGATATGGATTTTGAAAAACGCGACAATGTATCCGAAGACGAATATATTGAAATGATACGTTTAAAAACGGCTATACTCATAGCGTGCTGCATTAAAACTGGTGCAATCATAGGGGGCGCTTCCGAAAAAGATGCTGAACATTTATATCGTTTTGGCATCTATATAGGACTGGCATTTCAACTTCAGGATGACTTACTGGACGTTTATGGCGACACTAAAACGTTCGGTAAGAATATAGGCGGAGATATTCTTTGTGATAAAAAAACATTCCTGTTGATAAACGCCATGATATTGGCTAACGATGAACAAAAGGCGCAATTGGCATATTTTCGGAATCCGGCAAATAACTATAAGCCCGAAGAAAAAATAAGTATTTATACCAATATATATGACCAACTTCATATAAAAGACATTACAAAACAAAAAATGAACAGCTTATATGAACTTGCCATCCACGAACTTACAGATCTGAACGTGGCGCCCGACTCGTTGACAGAACTGAAAAAGATGGGAAATATGTTGATACAAAGAGAATCATAAATTCAGATGAATGAAGTTTATTGATACACATACACATATCTATTCGGAAGAGTTTGATAATGACCGCCCGGAAATCATTAAATCTGCGAGAGATGCAGGTATCCGGGCGATCCTATTACCAAACGTAGATTCGACCAGTATAGAAATGATAAATGAAATATCCGGCAAAGAGCCGGATTTCATTTATCCAATGATGGGTTTACACCCGACAAGCGTCAAAGGCAACTATGTCAAAGAAATGCAAACCATAGAATCCGCTCTGGCTAAACGAACCTACTATGCAATAGGGGAAATCGGAATAGATCTGTATTGGGATAAAAGTCGTCTGAAAGAACAAAAAACTGTTTTTGAAGAACAACTGCGGTGGAGCATTGATAAAAAGTTGCCGGTGTCTATTCATACCCGGGAATCATTGGAAGAAGTACTCGACAGTATGTATAAAGTAGGAACAGATCACCTCAGAGGCGTTTTCCATTGTTTTGGCGGAACAATCCCCGAATGGGATGAAATTTCAAAACTGTCTTCGTTTTACGCAGGCATAGGAGGTATCGTTACTTTTAAAAAGAATATGATACAAGAAACATTGAAGCACATTCCTATAGAAAGAGTTGTATTGGAAACAGACGCTCCGTACCTGGCTCCCGTCCCTTATAGAGGAAAACGAAACGAACCGGCATATATAATAGAAATAGCAAAGAAAGTCGCCGAGTGTTATGAAATGACAATAGAAAACGTTTCTAAGTACACATTTCAAAATGCCTTAAACTTGTTTGACATTTCAATAGACAGTATTGATATTGAGGCATTTTAATATTGAAGAGAAGACAAGTCCGAATGAAAAAAATATTTTTAAAATAAAATTAATCATGGAAATTACTTGTATGTTATAAATTTTTCGTACTTTGCACTCGTTTTTTGAGAGACGTCTTTGCATAAACAAAGGAGAGATGCTCGAGTGGTTGAAGAGGCACGCCTGGAAAGCGTGTATACGTCTAAAGCGTATCGCGGGTTCGAATCCCGCTTTCTCCGCAAAATTATGGAATGATTAACAATAGATTATAATTTAATAATAATAAAATACAAGAGAATTAATTACAAATTTAAATTAACACACAATGAAAAAAGTTTTTACAAAAGTATTCCTTGGTTTATGCGCCCTTGGAGTTTCAGTAGTAGCATTTGCGCAAGACGTAGCGCCGGCAGTAGAGCAAAGTTTTCATCAGGCGCTCAAAACTAAATTTATTGAAGGGGATGCAGGCTTCATGAGTCTGGTTGCTATTGCCTTGATTCTTGGTCTGGCATTTGTTTTGGAGCGTATCATTTATCTTAATCTCGCCGACACAAATGCGGATAAATTATTAAAGGGGATAGAAGCCGCCCTTGATAAAGGAGATGTGGAAGCGGCGAAAGCAATCGCCCGTGATACGAGAGGTCCTATTGCATCTATCGCTTATCAGGGATTGATGAGGATTGATCAGGGAATTGATGTTGTTGAAAAGTCAATTGTTTCTTACGGTGGCGTTCAGGGAGGTCTTTTAGAAAAAAACATGTCCTGGATTACATTATTCATAGCAATGGCTCCTTCTTTAGGATTCTTGGGAACAGTCGTCGGTATGATCATGGCGTTTGACAAGATTGAGCAGGTAGGCGATATCAGCCCTACTGTCGTAGCAGGAGGTATGAAAGTGGCATTGATCACAACCGTGGGAGGTTTGATCGTTGCACTGATCCTTCAAGTATTTTATAACTATCTGTTGAGCAAACTGGAATCTATCCTGAATAAAATGGAAGACGCTTCCATTTCATTGCTTGATTTAGTTATAAAATATGATGTAAAATACAAAAAATAATTGATCATGGCCGTAAGAAAAATCAGAAAAATATCAAGTTGGACTTTGCTTATAGTAGCAATTATAAGTATTGCTGTATTTGCCTTGTTCTATCTTGGAGGTGATGGGGATCCTATTGGCGAACGGAGAAATCCTGTTTATACCGGTGAACTGCTTTATTGGGGATATATTCTTTTAGGAATATGCGCATTAAGCATGATTTTATTCGGTATAACACAATTTGCGAATAAATTCAAAATAAATCCCCAATCAGCATTAATGGCTTTAGGCGTATTGGTCGGTTTTGTCATCTTATTAATTGTCGCCTACTCTATAGGTGATGCAACTCCATTGCTTGGAATTAATGCGGACTCCCAGCAATATAATGTCGAAAGCTGGCTGAAAATAACAGATATGTGGCTCTACGCTATGTATATATTATTAGGATTAGCTGTTGTCGCTATACTCTGGGGGTCTGTAAAGAAAATCATGAATAAATAATTAAAACAAGAAAAAAATGAGTGGAAAAAAGAGAAAAGTTCCAGGAATCAACGGTTCTTCTTCTGCTGATATAGCATTTATGCTACTCTTGTTTTTCCTTTTGACAACATCTATGGATACGGATCAGGGGCTTCCCCGCCGCCTGCCTCGTCCACCCGAAAATAAAGACAATATGGATGAACAAAAAGTCAATAAAAGGAATACATTGATGGTCATGGTTAGTTCGGATAACCGTATCATGTGTGCGGGAGAAGAAGTGACATTAGCACAGTTGAGAGAAAAGACGAAAGATTTTATCGAAAATCCGAACAACTCCGAGAATTTGCCGGAAAAAAAGCCGGTGGATCTTCCGATTTTCGGTACACAAATGATTACGAGCGAGCACATCATTTCACTGCAATGCGACCGGGGCACAGAATATCAGACGTATATTAATGTGCAGAATGAGTTGGCGGCAGCATACAATGACCTTCGTGACATTATCTCTAAGAGACAGTTCGGAAAAGTTTTCAGAGGGCTGGATGACGAAGAACAACGTAATGCAGTCATGAAGTACTATCCTCAAAAGATTTCCGAGGCGGAACCGAAGAAATATGGCGACACTAAAAAGAAGTAAATAGTATGGGAAAGTTTAGTAAAGCGGGCGGACGTGAAATGCCCGAATTAAATACGTCATCATTACCTGACTTGGTATTTGCTATTTTATTCTTTTTCATGATGGTTACCAGCATGCGCGAAGTATCATTAAAGGTGCAGTTTCGTTCTCCTCAGGCGACAGAACTCCAGAAATTAGAGAAAAAATCATTGGTTACATTTATCTATGTAGGAAAACCTAATTCTCCGGAATTGATAGCCAAAATGGGTAACGAAACACGTATTCAGTTGAATGATCAGATTGCTGAAATATCAGAAGTAGGAGCATACATCGGTCAGGAAAAAGCAAGTATGAAGGAAGAAGATCAGCCGTTTATGACAACGTCCATAAAAGCTGATCATGAAACGAAAATGGGTATCATCACAGACCTTAAACAGGCGCTTCGTGAAGCATACGCATTGAAAATCAGTTATTCGGCTAAACCAAGGGTTAAATGATAATATAATAACTGTTTGATCATTATTAAAAAGAGAGTTTTTCAAAAAAAGTAAAATTCTCTTTTTGTTTTTTATAAAAATCTATTATCTTTGACGTGCTAACGATGTAAAAATAATAATTATGACCAAAATTGAATTAGATGATCTGGACAAGAAAATCCTTAATTTAATTGTCGACGATGCACGCAAACCGTTCCTTGAAGTCGCACGGGAATGTAATGTATCGGGAGCGGCGATCCATCAACGTATACAGAAACTTACGAACGCAGGCGTAATAAAGGGATCCGAATTTATTTTAGATAATGAAAAAACAGGGTATGAAACATGCGCCTACATGGGAATATACCTTAAAAACCCGGAACAGTTTCCGAATGTAACCGCTTCTCTGATGAAAATTCCGGAAGTAGTTGAATGTCACTATACGACAGGTCAATATGACCTTTTCATAAAAATATACGCGAAAAATAATCAGCATCTGCTAAGTATCATACATAAAAAACTCCAGCCGCTTGGCTTATCACGTACGGAAACATTAATTTCGTTTAAAGAAGCGTTTAAACGTCATTTGCCGATTAGTGAAGAGTAGACGAAACAGTTGTCATGTGAAGATATTCATTTTTTTCTCTTTAGATTAACTAATATCTTTGGCATGAAACATCTGGTTTTCCTGTTATGCGAATTATAAAAATCAGATAAATCACAGTTCGGACGGAAATTTGTCGTATTTTTGTGGGAAACTTATGGACAAAGAATTATGAAATTTTTCAACACCATAGGTTCGTGCGACCCCAACGAACATTACATGTTGCCCCCGAAGAACGTTTGGTCGGGGCTGTTTTGAACAGCTATATAGAGAAAGAATTCTATTGGGTGCTTCACGCGCCGCGGCAGACGGGGAAGACGACCTTCCTGATCAATTGGATGCGCGAACTCAACTCCTCCGGCAAATATGTTGCCTGTTACGTGAGCGTGGAAACGACGCAAGAGACCGAAGTGAATCGTGCAATTCCCCTCATAAAAGATGCAGTAAGGTTTTACGCAAAAATGTGGGATCTGCCTGTGCCGTCAACAGATAACGTGGAGCCCGAATCGCTGTTAAACAATATCATGC
>JAIRKN010000078.1 GCA_031260095.1 Tannerella sp.
TAAGATGTATTATCATCCTGTGTTTAAGGGTTAATTAAGGAACCGCCGTATGCCGGACGGCACGTACGGTGGTGTGAGAGGTCGAAACGGGAAATAATCCCGTTTCTCCTACTCGATATGAGGCGGGACGGTTCGCCGCAGCCAACCCCTCCCGTCCTCTTCCCTGCGACGGTGTTCCATCCCTTCATCCCCGGTAACGAAGTGAAGCAATCCAGCCTCGCACATGCACCCGGATTGCCGCGTAGCTGCGCTCCCCGATGACGAGAGTGATGTTCGCTCTTGCTGTGAGAGGGGCCTCCGTCATTGCGACGGCACGCCCGCCCATACCCGTCATTGCAGACTGCGAGGAACGAAGCAGGAAGCAATCCAGCGGCATACATAACCCTTAATTGCTTTGGCCCTCGCCGGATACAGGCAAGGCATGCCTTGCCTCAACAGCGCCACCCAAAAAGCAAAAAGACGGGCCTCGTGCGGTGAACCGTTAAGTAGCGGCTGAGGTGTCAAAAATTCATACTGTTTGAGCGAAGCGAGTTACATTAATTAAGATGCGTCAGACCTGTAATTCCCGGCCATTCCCGGTAAGTTTTGGCTAGCCGTTATTAATTCCGGCGGCTTCTGCAAAGGCAATTGAATTTGTGAATTGCAAAAACACGAATGTAAATTTCTTCATCCCGGGTTTTTTGTTTACCTTTACATTGTTTTATGATATTCATGCAATCAAATTATAATTAAAGATCAAACAACGTGTTTTTATTATGGCCGGACATTTTATTAAGAAACTAATCCCGCATAAACTTATACTGTTTCGCCGTTCACTGATTCCGGAGGTACGAAAAATAACCGGAAAAAATATGCGGCGTAAAAAACAAATCCCTATATTGCATATACATCTTGCGGATCATTGTAATCTGAACTGTAGAGGATGTGATAATTTTTCTCCGCTTTCTCCGGAAGTGTTTGCGAAGATTGACGTCGTCGAGCGTGACTGCGCCCGAATCTCGGCATTGAGCGAAGGGAATGTAAATGAAGTGCAACTGCTGGGAGGCGAGCCTTTGCTTCATCCCCAGGTAACGGCTTTCAACGAGATAGCCCGGAAGTATTTCCCGACTACTCCGGTGAAAATCGTAACCAACGGCATCTTATTGCTGAAACAACCCGATACCTTCTGGGAGAGTTGCAGAGAGAACCGGATTGAAATAATGGTAACTAAATATCCGGTCAGGCTGGATCATGATAAGATTGAACGGCATGTCAGAGAACAGGGTGTTGCATTCTGTTTCTACGGGAATACAGGTTCTGTTCCTAAAACGATGCAATGTGCGCCGCTTGATGTATCGGGCAAACAAAATCCCCGCGACAGTTTTTTACGGTGCAGCAGCGCAAACCGTTGCATATCTTTGGATGACGGGAAGGTTTATACCTGTTCACTCATTCCTTATGTGAAATACTTTAACGCTCATTTCGGTAAGAATCTTGTCGTCACGGAAGATGATTATATAGACATCTATAAAGCGCAAAGTATCGGTGAAATTTTAGACTTCACAGCAAAACCGCCGCCTTTTTGCCGCTATTGTAACAGAAAAGGAATGATCTGGGATATCGGTTATGGCATATCAAAAAAGGATGTGGGCGAATGGACGGGACGCTCCGTAATTGTATAACCGGCGAAATCCCCGTTTAATTATTTGTGAAAGGAATGTGGCAGGAAGTAATCATCGTAATAATTGCAGCCGTGGCGGTTGGATCCGCCGGCTATAAAATGTACCGTTTCTTGACAAAACCGGCTTCACCGTGTGATCATTGCGCCGGCTGTTCGCTTAAAAAGCAACTGAAAGACAAACGCCGGGACTGCAAAGAATTTAAGCATAAAAAAACTTAGACTTTTTACGGCTCTTTTGTTGCCGGTACAAAAAATAATTCACCGGAATTGCTTGTTGTTTTCATTTTATTTTCTACCTTCGCACCCGCAATAAAAAGATTTATTCATTCATATCCTCGGGGTGTAGCGCAGTCCGGTTAGCGCACCTGCTTTGGGAGCAGGGGGTCGTGGGTTCGAATCCCGCTACCCCGACGGTTGAAAATCAGGCGATTAGAGCAACTTCTCTAATCGCCTGATTTTGATATAATCAGATCTCTCGCAAGCAGAGTCGCCCCTTCGGAAAGCAATTGAGAGGAAACGTGGATAGGTCTTTTACAAAAATTTCTCATAACGTATGCTGAAAAATCAGTTGGTTATGAGAAATGTAGGGGAGGTACCTGGCGGATTCGAACCGCCGTACATGGTTTTGCAGACCACTGACTAAGCCACTCATCCAAGGTACCTTGTCTTTTTTTTCGACGGCAAAGATACATATTTTTTTATAATTGGCAAATGTTTTGAATTTTCTTTTGCATGTTTCGTTAAAAAGTACTTTCTTTGTTTCCCTTTTAAAAAAAAGTATGATTTATACGAAAACGGAAATAGACGGACTTTGGATAATAGAACCAAATGTGTTCTGCGATTCAAGGGGATACTTTATGGAATTATATAAAGAGCAGGAATTTGAACAGAATATAGGCAAGATTCATTTTGTTCAGGAGAATGAATCCTGTTCTACACAGGGAGTGCTGCGCGGACTTCATTATCAACTTGAACCTTACGCTCAGTCTAAACTTGTTCGTGTGATACAGGGGAAAGTGCTTGATGTGGCTGTTGATATCCGAAAAGGTTCGCCGGCATACGGGAAATATGTAGCGGTGGAACTGTCAGGTGAAAATAAGCGGCAATTTTTTATTCCAAAGGGATTTGCCCACGGATTTTATGTGATGAGTGAAACGGCTGTGTTTACCTATAAAGTGGATAACCCTTATGCCCCTGCACATGAACGTGGGATACGTTTTGATGATCCGGTAATAGGAGTGGACTGGCATGTTATCTCAGATTGTTTGATGAACACATCGGAGAAAGACCGGAATATGCCGTTTTTGAATGAGGCGGACAATAATTTTGAATATAATCCGTAATAATCAATTGAATTGTGAATGAGTTTGAGAACATACATAATGGAATAAAAATGGAAAAGTATCTGGTTACCGGTGGCGCTGGGTTTATTGGCGCCAATTTTGTGAAATATATGTTGAAATCATATTCCGGGATACAAATTGTAGTACTTGATGCCTTAACTTATGCGGGTAACTTGGCTACAATAGAAGAGGATATGGATGACGAACGCTGTATATTTGTAAAAGGGGATATATGCGACAGGACTTTGGCAAATAAATTGTTTGCAGAATATGACTTTAATTATGTTGTGAACTTTGCAGCAGAAAGTCATGTGGATCGCAGTATAGAAAATCCTCAATTATTCCTTGTTACAAATATATTGGGAACACAGAACTTATTGGACGCAGCCCGTAATTCATGGGTTACCGGCCGTGACGAAAACGGTTATCCTACATGGAAGGAAGGCGTTCGTTTTCATCAGGTTTCTACGGACGAAGTTTATGGAAGTCTTGGTGAAACCGGATATTTTACGGAAAAAACAGCGCCGGATCCCCGTAGTCCATATAGCGCTTCGAAAACAAGCGCTGATTTAGTGGTGAAAGCATACGGAGAAACTTATAAGATGCCGGTTACTATCACCCGTTGTTCTAACAATTACGGACCTTATCATTTCCCGGAAAAATTGATTCCTTTGATTATTAAAAATGTACTGGAAGGTAAATCTTTGCCTGTATACGGAGATGGCTCAAATGTCCGTGACTGGCTTTATGTGGAAGATCATTGCAAAGCGATCGACAAGGTAATAAAGAATGGTCGGGTAGGGGAGGTTTATAATGTCGGAGGACACAATGAACGTCAGAATATCCAGATTGTAAAGACAATCATCAAGACGATTCGCCGGATCATGACGGAGCATCCCGAATACCGGAAACATCTCGGGAAACAGGTTGCCGGCGCAGACGGGCAGCTATCTGTAGAATGGATGAATGACGATCTCATCACTTTTGTCAAGGATCGTCTCGGACATGATCAGCGTTATGCGATCGATCCGGCAAAAATAACGGAGGAATTGGGGTGGAAGCCTGAAACTGATTTTGAAACAGGTATTGTGAAAACGATACAGTGGTATCTTGATCACCAGCCGTGGGTGGAGCAGATCGTAAAAGGTGATTACATAAATTATTACGAACGTATGTATTCCGGTCGTGAATTAAAGGAACATTCCTGATGAATCAACAATATCCATCCGTACTACTGGAAAATGCGGTAAATGAACTGGCAGCGCTTCCCGGCGTCGGGCGTAAGACGGCTTTGCGCCTTGCCCTTTATCTCCTTCGTCGTGATCCGGGTTATGCCGAACGATTGTCTTCGTCGCTGCTTGCCCTTCGCCGGGATATTCATTATTGCCGGGAATGTCATAATATATGTGATACGGATATTTGTAGTATTTGTGCCAATCCGCTCCGTGATCATTCAATCGTTTGTGTGGTTGAAAATGTAAAAGAGGTGATGGCCATAGAGAATACGGCACAATTTCATGGTGTATACCATGTTCTGGGAGGGATCATATCCCCTATTGAAGGCATAGGTCCGGTTGATCTTGAAATAGACAGTCTTGTGGAGCGTGTTGCCTTGGGAGGTGTGAAAGAAGTTATTCTGGCGTTGCGTACAACGATGGAGGGAGATACGACTAATTTCTTTCTGTACCGGAAACTGGAATCGCATAACGTCACCGTAAGTGTTATCGCACGTGGAGTATCCATTGGTGATGAAATTGAATATGCGGATGAGATAACGCTTGGCCGTTCCATTATAAACCGCGTTTGTTTTATTGATTCGATAAAGACCTGAATCATTTGATTATGTTATTGGAAAGTAAAAATATAAAACTCAGGGCTCCCGAGCCGGAAGATCTGGAGGTTTTTTACAGATGGGAAAATGATACTGAATTATGGCCTTTAGGTTGTACTATAACGCCTTATTCCCGTTATGATCTTAGACAATATATCTCTTCACCAAGAGATCTATACAAATCCGGGCAGCTTCGTTTGATGATCGATATAAAGCCAGAGTTGGAAACCGTGGGAACAATTGATATGTATGATTTTGACCCACATCATCGCCGGGCGGCAATTGGTATAATGGTCGACAGGAAATTTCGGGGAAGAGGGATTGCCGGCGAGGCTTTATTTGTTTTATGCAAATATGTCTTTTCTTATTTAAAGTTGCATCAGTTATACGCTTATATTCCTGTAGATAATGAACCAAGCAGGCGACTGTTTGTACATTGTGGATTCAAGGAAATAGGTCTGTTACCCGACTGGCAACAGACGGAAGAGGGATATAAAGATGTACTATTGGTCAGTTTAATATCGGATCTTTCGGATAATTGATCCATGTCATATAAGGACCTCCGACTAACTCTACGGAATGTTTCCAGAATGATTCCCCTTCCGCCAGCATGATATTACGGTTGGTAGACCGGCTGACAAGCCATGAATCCTGTTTGATCTCGCCATATAACTGGTTTTTGGTCCAGCCGGAGTACCCAAGAAAAAACTTTACCTTTTCGTGAACCGGTTTCCCGCTCAGTAAATAATCTTTCAATGTTTCAAAATCTCCGTCAAAGTATAGGTTATCACTTATTTGAACACTTTCGGGAATGAAACTTCCTAATGAATGTATGAAAAACAAACGGTCAGAAGATACCGGCCCGCCGAGATAAATAGGTATTCGTGGTATATCGTCAAATCCGTCGAAAAAATCATTGACCCGGAGGCCGGTCTTTTTGTTCAGGACAAAGCCCATTGATCCTTGGGCATTATGTTCGACAAGTAGCACGACTGCACGTTGAAAATAAGCGTCTTGCAGGAAAGGTTCGGATATGAGGATATGACCCTTTTCCGGCTGCAAATTGTTATGCCTTATTTTGAATATGTCCTTGTATTGAGCCATTGTTGCATTTTTATTAAAAGCGGGGGACAATGTATATCTTTATTGGGACATAAACAAGGGGAATTTAGAATTTAACCATTAAAATGATTGTTAATGTTTGAGACGGCTTCTCTTTCAGACCCCTTGAGGCGGAAGCAGATGTTCATTTGAAAGAATGTATCCGGGAAATAATTCTCACTTTGTATCAAAAATTTTATTTCAGCGGATTGTTTTTTTCGAACAAGGTCAGACGTTCTTCCAATAAATCGTATTGATTGGGTTTAATAAAAGAAGTGCAAGCGCGTAAACCCTGTTGGCGACTTCCTGTCGTGCTAAGTGAAATGGCACTTATTCCATAATACACAAGTTCTTCCATGAGTTCTCCGCCCGTCATGCCCGGATAGGAGATCGTGAAATAAAAGCCGTCGGCAATGGGATCATCAAGGTCATGGTCGTAGACGATTTTGAATCCATGATTTTTGAAGATTTTTTTCAGGCGCGCTGCCCTTTTACCATATTCCTTTATCTCTTCTACAAAATCAAATGTTCCATCCGACGCCGCTTTAAACATAGCCGCCAATGCATATTGAGCGGAATGACTTGTTCCAGAAGACAGTGCGTAGAGTACACGATGTACGTAAACCGTACCGAAAGTGCCTCCGCCATAACGTTGGGTCAACCCTTCATAGGTACGATTATAAAGTTTATCGGAAATAGCTGTTACGGCAATGCGTTGTCCGGCATAACTGAATGCTTTGGATCCCGAAATCTGTAGGATATAATAGTCTGTATAATGCGAAACGCTTGGTTGGTAAGGTGGGTGAAACGGGATTCCAAGTTCTTTTCGGAAGTCCATTGCAAAATAAGCCAGGTCTTCAACGACAATCGTATTATATTGGGTCGCCGTCTCGCCGATTATTTTCAATTCGCTATCCGTCAGGCAAAACCAGGCAGGATTATTGGGATTCGAATAAACTACCGCAGCGATGTTGCCTTTAGACAGGTATTCCTCCAGTATGGCCCGTAATTTTTCGCCGCGATAGTCATATACATCGAACGATTCATATTTATATCCCATGACAACGATCTGTTGTTTTTGCACCGGAAATCCGGGATCAATGAACAGGATTGCGTTTTTTTTCGGATCACATTGTCCACAGGTAAGGAATGAAGCATACGTTCCCTGCATGGAACCGGTGACAGGCACGCAATGTTCCGGCGATATGTCCGTATTGATAAAGGCTTTGATAAATCGTGAAGCTTCTTCTTTCAACTGCCATAACCCGTTTATGTTAGGGTATATAGCTGCTATACCGTTTTGTAACGCTTTGATTTCAGCATCGACGCCCACCTGTGCCGATTTTAGTCCGGGCACTCCCATTTCCATGTGGATAAATTCCGTACCCGTTTCTTTTTCCAACTGGTGGGATATGGCCACCACTTCGCGGATCGTTGCTTTACCAAAATCATTCAATCCAAAACTTTCTATCGCTCTCTTAGTCGTTTGGTAATCAACAGGAGTCTGCTTCATTGCTGTATTCTTTTAGTTAATTATCGGGCAAAGGTAATAATAAAATAATCATTGACACGGTATAATCTAAGATTTCTCCGTCAGGTAAGGCCAGAATCTGACGGGCATATTTTTCTTGTGTAAGCGTGGATTGATGCGTTCCTTGATCGTTATGGCCTTGAAATATCCTTTCCAGAGATCCTGAAACAGTTTTTCATCATCAGCCATCAGTGATTCATCCAATTTGCCGCTTAGCAAATGGTCGTCGCCGGCAAACGTAATTTCTTTGGTCGTATGTAAATCATAGAAGTATCCGTATTTGCGTCGTAAGTCATAGATGACCCATTGCTGATCGGCAAAACGGTCGGTAAAATGATTTATCGCTAATGGCAGTGCATTGTATACCGGTTTGACGGGTGCAAAAAAGATATCGTCGGCCGCTTTCTGAAAACGCACGAATTGCCGGATGTATTGCGCTTCATGACTTACTTTACGGGCAATCTTTTCTACTTCGAGTATATCGGCGTCACCAAAGTTGTATTCCATCTTTCGGGTGGTAGCAAATGTTTTGCACAGGTAGCGGAATAATAACTCATCGCTGCCTTCCAGTTCGGATAGCCATACGTGCATAAGCATGTTACGGACATTTTTATGTGTCTTTCTTTCCAATGCCTGCCATACACGTTTAGAATGTTCTTCCTGCGTAACAACCGTATGTGTTATTTCCGTAAACAGGGGAAGAATATCGCCGGTTTGAAGAAGTTTGGCCGGGAAGATCTTCAGGCTGTACACATCAAAGACGGCGCTTAACAATCCTTCAAATGTCTTATCATAAAAGAAGATCGTCATTGTCCTTGAGCGTTATTCTTTGAATGGATCGTGTAATGAAAAAGAGGCGTCTGGTCATTCCGGAAAAACAATGGATAATTGCCGTTCATTGTGTATCATTTTTTTCTTCTTGGGTTCGGTCAGTACTTTTCGTACATATTCCGGTGTGACTTCGTTGACTGTATTTGCCGGCAGTTCGCGACAGGAAATAAAATACCGGGCTTTTTTCATTACGACGCCTATTTTTTTCAGTTGTTCCGATGTTAGCCGTCCGAATTTTCTTGCGGATAGAATAAGTTTGGCCGATTTTACACCTATGCCCGGAACACGGAGTATTATCCGGTAATCCGCCGTATTGACGTCGACCGGAAAATATTCGGGATGACGTAACGCCCAGGCTAATTTGGGATCTATCTCCAGGTCGAGGTTCGGAAAACGATCGTCTACGATTTCGTCGGCGCGGAATTCGTAAAAACGCATCAGCCAATCTGCCTGATACAGGCGGTTTTCACGAACAAGCGGAGCCTGCCGTAGAGCGGGTAATCGTTTGTCGTATGAATTGACGGGTATAAACCCCGAATAATAGACACGTTTCATACTCGGACGTTTATACAGGGCGGATGAAATATACAGTATCTCCTTATCGGATTCCGGCGTTGCTCCCACAATCATCTGCGTACTTTGTCCGGCCGGAACAAAACGGGGAGTATGACGAAATTTGCGCCGGTCTTCAAGGCTCTGCAACATCCCTTGCTGAATATACCGCATCGGCGTGAAGACGCTTTGGAAATCCTTGTCCGGCGCCAGTAGCTTCAAGTTTTGCTCGGTCGGTATTTCAAGATTTACGCTCATCCGGTCGGCATACAGCCCGCCTTCATTGACTAATTCCCGGCTACATCCCGGAATACTTTTCAGATGTATGTATCCATTAAAACGATGTATGGTACGCAGATCTTTGACAACGCGTACCATCCGTTCCATCGTATAATCCGGATTACGAACCACGCCGGAACTGAGAAACAAGCCTTCAATATAGTTACGGCGATAAAATTCGACAGTCAGTTCTACAAGCTCGCTGACACTGAACGTAGCCCGTTTCAGGTCATTGCTTTTACGATTGATGCAATAGGCGCAATCATAAATACAATGATTCGTAAGCATAATCTTCAGCAAAGAAATACACCGGCCGTCTTCCGTAAAACTGTGGCAGACCCCTATTCCGCCGACGGTATTCCCTATTCCGCCGGATAGATTGCTGCGTACTGTTCCGCTCGAAGC
>JAIRKN010000124.1 GCA_031260095.1 Tannerella sp.
TGCCGCAAAATTAGCATTTTTTTATTTGCGACACCCAAAATGGCGTCGCAAATATTGCAAAGTGATGATATGTAGATAATTATAAAAAACACAGATTTAAAGTGTCAAAGTCAGGAAAAGGTGGCTGTTAAAAGTTGCCTTTTTTGTTTTTAATAATTTGCAATTTTAATCTTAACAATTCGAAAATGGGTATTTCTACTATAGGTAGGATCATGATGCCTGTTCAAGTAATACCGGTATGATAAGCCCAAGATTAATCCGATTTTACCGGCAATAAGATTTATTCTTGGGCTTACCGGTATCCTGTTTTTAGAGTTCTATGGCTGATAATTCCGCATAAGCTTTTTGGTAATCTCTTTCGGCTTCCAGTGCCTGATTTACGGTGTTGTAATACAAACCTATTTCGAGAATGTAATCCAGCAGGGATATTTCGCCTGCATCAAGCGCTTTTTTCAATAGATCAGAGCTGTTAGCCTCTTCAAGCGATTTGCGGTAAGTATCTGCCGCAGTCTTCAAGCCTGAGGCTCGATTGTAGAGAATTTGAAGTTGCCCGTAGAATTGCTGTTTACTGTCTATTTCCCTCGATTCGGCTGCCCTTGCGGCGGCTTTTGCCTGTTTTACCCGGTTTTTGTTTTCCCAAAGTGGAATGGATATGCCGACGGAAATACCCTGATAGCGTTGCCCGACAACTTTTTCGCTCATATATCCCGCAGAAAAAGCAGGCAATCCCATTGCTTTACTTAGCGATACCTGTTTTTTTCTTACCCTAACTTCCTGTTTTACATACGCCAGAACCGGATTCTTTTCTTCTGCCTGTATGTACCAGTCATCAAAGTTTAGGGGAAATTCATCTTCGGCAAACTGATCGTCATTAAGTGAAATATCATTTCCACCATTCAGTCGTTTCAACTGTTCCGTCAGGGCATTCCGTTCGACCTCTATACGTGATATCTCTCCCCGAACGGCAGAGAGGTTTAATCTCACTTTGTTATATTCCAGAACGTTTGCATCACCTCTGTACATACGTTCCTTATAACCGGCGGCGATTGTTTCCGCATGTTCGAGCCGTATATTCAATTCGTTCATCAACGCATTGCGGTATATCAGTTCGATGCAATACTGCTTTGCTTCCGAGAGGATCTTCATTCTGCCGGCTTTATACTGCCATTCAATTAAATTATTCTGTTCACCGGCTAAACGGCGTTTCATTCCGGTGAGAGTTGGAATGTCGAACGTTTGGGTAACACTGAAATCGGTACGGTTGCCCATATCGTCAGGATTACCCCAGAGGTAGTTGAAACCTGCCTCCGGGTTAGACAAATAGATGCTTGTGTTGTTTTCTAATTTTTGTGCTTCGGCGCTTTCGCGTAGCGCTTTAAGCGTCGTATTGTTTTCTTCTATCGAAGTCAATACTGTATTTATGCTATTGCGGGCAAAAAGCGATACATTCGCCAGTATTGCCAGTACGCTGATTATGATTGTTCTCATTTTATTTTATTTTTACTTGTCAGAAGATATATGATTGGAATAATAAATCCGTTTAAGAAAGTCGATGTTAACAGTCCGCCAAGAATTACTTTTGCCATAGGACTTTGTATCTCGTTACCCGGCAAATCGCCTCCTAAAGCGAGCGGTATGAGGGCAAGCCCGGATGTCAGGGCCGTCATCAGAATGGGATTCAACCGGTCTGATGAGCCATGTATAACGCTTTCCCAAGCCGACAACCCTTCCGTTTGCAGGTCATTATAGCGCGACATAAGTAACATACCGTTGCGTGTGGCAATACCGAAAAGAGAAATGAATCCGATAATAGCCGGGATACTGATAACGCCACCCGTAAAAAAGACAGTGAATACACCGCCTATCAAAGCCAACGGAAGATTTAAAAGTATTACGGCAGATTGGGTGACATTCCTGAACTGGTTGAACAATAGCAGGAATATAACCAGAATAGAGAAAATAGAAGTAATAAGCAAGGTACGCGATGCAGCCTGTTCGCTTTCAAATTGCCCTCCATATTCTATATGATAACCTTCGGGAAGTACGATTTCTTTATCTACAGCCTTCCGGATATCATTCACAACCCCTCTCAAATCACGACCCGCAACATTTGCCGAGATAACGATTTTGCGCATCACATTTTCCCTGTTAATAGTGTTGGGGCCAGTGGACGAAGTTATATCCGCGATATTGTTCAACGGGATTTTTTGTTCGTTGGCATCCACTGTCAAGTTTTTAATTCTGTTGGCAGTTTCCCGGCTTTCATCATTTACTTTCAGTGTCAGGTCAAAGGATTGATTGCCTTCATATACTTGTGAAACGACTTCTCCTGCCAGCATTACATTGATCATTTCGGCAAATTCAGGCAGTGTGACGCCGTATTTAGCCATGATTTCCCTTTTCGGTTCAATCTTAATCTGCGGGCGCTCTACCTGTTGTTCTACATTCAGATCGGCGATTCCTTCTATATTTTCGATTGAAGTCCTGATTTGATTTCCCAAAGCAAACAGATTGTTCAGATCTGTTCCGAACAGTTTAATAGCAATGTTGGCTCGCGTACCTGACAACATGGCGTCAATGCGGTGGGAAATGGGTTGTCCTATTTCTATATTAACACCCGGCAATACTTTCAACTTCTCCCGAATCTCTGCCAATACTTCATCCTTTGAACGTTTACCAAGTATAAAAGGCGTTTCAATCTCCGAAACATTTACTCCCAATGCATGTTCGTCTAACTCCGCACGTCCGGTCTTGCGTCCGGTTGTTTGTATTTCAGGGACGGACAGTAAAATTCCTTCCGCGATACGTCCCATTCTGTCAGATTCTTCAAGTGAGATCCCGGGAAGGGTGCTTACATTAATCGTGAATGAGCCTTCGTTAAAAGGAGGCAAGAAACTGCGTCCCAAAGTGAAAAACAGGATTATAGTAGCGATCAAAACGCCACCGGTTGTTCCCAGTACCCATTTTTTATGATTCAACACCCGGATCAATGCTTTTTCATAAACTCCTTTTAGTTTTCGTACAATCCAAGGCTCTCTTTCAGGTTTATTATTTTTTCGGGGTTTACCAAGCAGATAACTGCACAGGACAGGCGTTAACGTTAATGCGACAAACGTAGATGCGATCAATGACACGATAAAAGCTACGCCAAGAGGCGCCAGCATACGCCCTTCCATTCCCGAAAGGAAAAATAACGGAACGAAGCTCGCAATAATAATAAGCGTAGAATTAAGAATAGGCATTCGTACTTCTTTAGAAGCGTCAAACACAACGCTCATCACACTTTTTTGCTCGCTTTTCGGTTTCTGCCTGTTTTCCCGCAAGTGTTTAAATACATTTTCCACATCAACAATAGCATCGTCCACCAGAGAACCGATAGCAATAGCCATTCCTCCCAAACTCATGGTATTTATGGTCAGTCCCATAAATTTGAGCGCAAGGATTGCACAAAGTAATGAAAGGGGAAGGGAAACCAGTGAAATAACAGTTGTCCGGGCATTCATCAAAAAGATAACCAATATAATAACAACAAATATGCCCCCCTCATACAAAGACTTTTGCACGTTGTTGATCGAGTGATCTATAAAACGAGCCTGACGGAAAATGTCGGTTGATACTTTTACATCCACTGGGAGTGATTGCTGTAAGTCTGCCAGCGTCATATCCAGTTTGTCTGTCAGATCCAATGTGCCGGTAGCCGGTTGTTTGGTAACAGTAATCAATACGGCAGGCTTGCCGTCATTTGAAGCAATGCCTAATTTCGGAGCTTTGTTGCCGATTTTTACATCGGCAATATTCTCGATTAACACCGGAACAGTATTTACTTTTATAACGGCTTTACCCAATGCTGAAACCTTATTAGTAGAAAGAACGCCACGGATAATATATTCGTTCCCGTACTCATATAATACACCTCCGGCTGTATTCCGATTCATATCCCGTACCACCGTTATAACTTCATCCAGTCCGATTCCATAATGCTTCATTTTTTCGGGATGGAGTAAAATCTGGTATTCCTTGATCTCTCCACCCAAGACGGTAACTTGTGCTACGCCTCCTGTTGAAAGCAGGCGGGGGCGAATGGTCCAGTCTGCCAACGTTCGTAATTCTTGCAATGAGGTCGTGTCGGACGTAAGTCCAATAATCATCAATTCTCCTAAAATGGAAGATTGCGGTCCTAAAGTGGGATTACCTACATTAGAGGGCAGGGCGTCTTTGACAACCGCCAATTTTTCAGATACAATCTGCCGGGCAATATAAATATCGGTTCCCCAGTTAAATTCTACCCATACAATAGAAAATCCTGTTGTAGAAGATGAACGCACACGGCGTACATCTGTTGCACCGTTTAAAGCTGTTTCCACAGGAAAAGTTACCAGGCGCTCTACTTCTTCGGGAGCCATACCCGCAGCTTCGGTCATTACAACAACGGTCGGCGCATTCAGGTCGGGAAATACATCGACTTCCATATTGGTGGCAGTATAAGTTCCTGCTATCATCAGCAATACGGCTGCAACTAAAACAATCATACGATTGTTCAGCGAAAATCTTATTATTTTGTTCAACATAATGTCTTGTTTTTAGGATTAATGCGAGTGTCCTTCGGGCATAACGGATGAAATGGCCGCCAGTTTTACCTGATAAACGCCTTTTGTTACAACTTTATCTCCCTCATCTAATCCCGAAAGGATTTGCACCCTTTCTCCGTTATTTTGACCAAGAGTTACTTCCTGTCTTTTATATCCTTCTTCATCGAGTTGCAGATAGACAAAATGAAGTCCCTGTTCTTCCGTGATAGATGATACGGGAACAGATATTACATTTTCTTGCGGACTTGATAATAAAAAGACTTCGGTAAATGAGCCGGGAATAATATCGCCGACATTATCAAACTCAAATGTTACCGGAATGTAGAACGATTGCCGGTCGGATGCTTTTCCGAATGACAATAACCGGCCGTTCAGGTCTGAAAGTTTGTAAACTACATTATCGTATGCAGGTTTAAAGTTAGCGCTGCTTATACTTTTAAGCGTTTTGTAGTGGTTTTCGGAAACCTCGGCCCGTAACTGTAAACGTTTATTTTGAGAAACGGTAGCAATCGGTTGTCCGACCGAAACGTATTCTCCCTGACTAACCATTCTGTTTTTAATAAATCCGCTGATAGGCGAGGTTACACTTACGCCACTTGCCGTTATATCAGACGCTTGTGCCTGATAAGCGGTTTTGGCTGTTTCATAGCGTAATTTAGCCTGCTCATAATCTTTTGCGGATATAATCCGGTCTTTGATAAGACTTTCTGCACGTTGATATTCTTTAAGAGCCGTTTCATATTCTATTTTAGCTTTTACGGCAGGATCTCCCTCCAACAGTTTTTTCGCAGAAATAGTAACAACAGACCGGCCTGCACCAACAGAACTGCCGTCTGTAATAGAAGGATTGGTAAACGATACGATTCCGTTTGATGTGGCAACAATTGTAACTTCATCTCCCGGCGCGGCCTGTATCTGACCGCTTGTTTTCAATACTTGGAGAAAAATTCCTTTTGATACGGTTTCAGTAGTTAGTCCTACCGACTTTGCCTGTTCTTTCGTAAACAAAATTTCATCGGAATGTTCGCTTTCTTTTTCTCCATGATTATGACCGTCGTCTTCCGAATGTTCGTGTTTATCTTCTGATAAATGATTATCTTTCTTTTGTCCTGAATAGCATGTTGTAAATAACACTGCTGCAATAATGAATAAACTTATTATATACGTTTTCATTTTTTTTATTTTAAAGTTGAATTGAAAAAGTACGCCTTGTCAGGCATAATAATCTCTATGTATCATAACTCCGATACATAATATAATGGCTGAAAACCACTAATCAGGATAGCATGAAAGGAGGGGCGCGTAAGCCATTCAATCGAGTGGCTTCTGCGGATTTGTCAAAAGAAATATGTTCCCCGTATTCTATTTTGAAAAAGGAGTTTCCTGTGTCAAAATTCAGTAAATCGGCGACAAGGAAATAAATGGGGAATAAATAGATATGATTGTAGTTTTTGCAGGAAAAAATCTTACATTTTGCTTCATCCTTAAAAGGTGGAGCTATATATTCGGTTTCGGCAATACAAGTATCGGGATGTTCTTCATCCGGTATGTCATTGTGATGTGTATGCTCATCATTGATCGCATGATCTTGTTCGCAAACATCCATAACAATACATATCCGCCCGTCATGATGATGATGAGGCAGAATTGTAAGCGCCAGCATGAAGATGACCGGCACTATAGTAAACAATATGGATATTTTGCGTTTCACTAAGTCTGTTTCTTTTGTGCAAAGATA
>JAIRKN010000153.1 GCA_031260095.1 Tannerella sp.
CGCGGCGTGGAAATCCGCTGGGCGATCCTCAGCGCACCGCCCGGATCGATCGACGAACTGATTCATTCGTCTTTCGTCATCCACACGCCTTTTACCCTCACGTTCGACGAATCCGAACGTGGAAAAAAGGTCTATTTCATCCTGCGCTGGGAAAACACGCGCGGTCAGAAAGGCCCCTGGAGCGAAATCGTTTCCGCTGTCATCCCGTAACGCCGATTTGGTTTGAAACGCTCTTCTTTTTAAACAACGCCTGTAAAAAAAACAGAATAAATGAACCGTAAAGCGCCCGGAAGATAAAAATGCCGTCTTCCGGTTAATTGGGAAGAATACCTTATAAAATAACAGAAAATCATTAATTCTACTTTAGGGAAGCGAAATAAATAAGATATAACGAATAAATTACATTCTGCTCAAAAGTCCCGTAGCGACGACACTTTATTAACCGTAGGTTTCAACCTACGGAGTAACGCCTGCTGCCCCGTCAAGTCCCGCAGGGAGTACTGTTATACTTTATTAATTTTCCATTACTTAGAAAAGCAATCCATTAAATCCGGCATAACCAAATAAACAGCCCCCATTTCTTTAATACGCCTCACACGCACAGGGAATGATAAAACTGTGTCAAAAGCCGGTTTCCCGCCACTGCAAAGGCGACCGCGCCGTGTCATGACGAGGGGGATGACGTATGCGACGACAAGAACGTGGCGGGAGCTTTGTCCGTCCTTGCGGCGGCGCTCTCACTATTCATCATTGCAGGAGCACTTTCACTATTCGTTCTTTGCGAGGAGCGTAGCGACGCGGCAATCCGGCACCTGTATGATCCTGGATTGCTTCCTGCTTCGTTCCTCGCAGTCTGCAATGACAGAGGTGCTTGTCCCCACAGTGGCGGAAACCCATACTCCGAAACAATAACCTGTTAAACATTTTTTATCATCCCTTCTTTTCAAGAAATTACACTGCGCACGGTATATTTCAAATAATTCATTAACTTTGCGTGTTTGTTTAAACAAAAGCGTATGAAAAAGATTATTTTATCAATCATGGCAATATCAGTTATAATGGCTTGCGCGGACAAGGATAATAGATCCGGCGATATGAATGAAACGGAAAAGGTTGATTATACGGTTGACCGTTTTGCGGATATTGAAATACTGCGTTATGACGTGCCGGGCTTTGAGGCCCTTTCGTTACAGCAGAAGCAGTTACTTTTTCATCTTTCGGAGGCCGCGTTGATGGGACGCGATATCCTGTTCGACCAGAATTGTCGCTACAATCTGGCCGTACGACATTCCCTGGAAACAATCCGGCGGGAATATAAGGGAAACCGGGATGATGAACAGTTTAAGGCGCTTGAAACCTACCTGAAACGTGTATGGTTTTCGAACGGCATACATCATCATTATGCGGAAGATAAATTGGATCCGGGCTTTACGAAAGAATTTTTTACCGGATGTATTGAAGAGATAAATCCTTCGGATCTCCCTTTACGTAAAGGGCAAACTGTCGAACAATGGCTTACGGAAATAATGCCTGTCATTTTTGATCCGTCTGTCATGCCTAAACGAACTGTTCAAAGCGGCGACGAAGATCTCCTGCTTGCTTCGGCTAACAATTATTATGAAGGAGGCGTTACACAGAAAGAAGCCGAAAGTTTCTATGCCAAGATGAAAGATCCGAACGACCGTACGCCGGTCTCTTACGGACTGAATAGCCGGCTGTCAAAAGAAAACGGACAACTGAAAGAAAAAGTCTGGAAAGTCGGAGGTCTTTATGGTGAAGCGATCGAAAAAATTACGGAAGAACTGCGGAAAGCCGTCCTCTTTAGTGAAAATGAAACGCAAAGAGCCGTTATCGAAAAACTTATCGAATATTATCAGACAGGCGATCTGAAAACATTTGACGCTTACGCGATCCGATGGGTAGAAGATGTAAATTCGGAGGTTGACTTTATCAACGGCTTCACCGAGACCTACGGTGATCCGCTGGGAATGAAAGCCAGTTGGGAATCAACCGTCAATTTCATCAATAAAGAAGCAACCAAACGCACCAAAGTGATCAGTGACAATGCCCAGTGGTTTGAAGATCACTCGCCAACGGATCCCCGCTTCAAGAAGAAGGAAGTAAAAGGGGTTACCGCCAAAGTGATCACCGTCGCCATGCTCGGAGGCGACTGTTATCCGGCAACTCCTATCGGTATCAATCTACCTAACTCTAATTGGATCAGAGAACAATACGGCTCCAAATCCGTCACGATCGAGAATATCACGGAGGCATACGACAAGGCATCTCAGGGAAGCGGTTTCAATGATGAATTTGTGTGGAGCGAAACCGAGCGTGCGTTCATGAAGAAATACGGATTTATAACCGATAATCTGCATACCGACCTGCACGAATGTCTCGGTCATGGCTCCGGCATCCTCCTGCCCGGAACAGATCCCGACGGACTTGGCGCTTATAGCTCTACGCTTGAAGAAGCCAGGGCCGACCTGTTTGCACTCTATTATCTGGCCGATAAAAAGCTGATAGACCTTGGACTGTTAGACCATCCGGACGCTTATAAAGCCGAATACTATAAATATATGATGAACGGCCTGATGACACAGTTAGTCCGCATACAACCCGGCAAGAATATCGAAGAAGCTCACATGCGAAACCGCCAGTTGATTGCCAAATGGGTCTATGAAAAAGGCGAAGACAAGAACGTCGTTTCTTTTGAAAAACGGGATGGGAAAACATACATCGTGATAAATGATTATGACGGGCTACGTGTATTGTTCGGAATGCTCCTTGCCGAAGTGCAACGGATAAAAAGCGAAGGAGATTTTAAGGCATGTCGCCGGCTTGTTGAAGAGTATGGCGTTAAAATAGATCCTGCCCTGCATGATGAAGTACTCGAAAGATATAAAAGCCTGCGTCTTGCACCGTACAAAGGCTTTATCAATCCGGTGATGAGAGAGGTAAAAAATGAGAAGGGAGAAATCTTAGACATCGTTCTCGATTATTCGGAAGGATATACGGAGCAAATGCTTCGTTACAGTAAAAATTATTCTTTTTTGCCGGCATATAATTAAGTTTTAAAAAAAGAATCTTATCTTTGTTCATTGTTAAACAGGATTCTAATATAAAAATGATTTATAAAAACAGCGATGATAACATGTTACAAAAAACGTTTTCCGAATATCTGAGAAGCCGGAAACTCAGACACACGGCAGAACGGGATGCTATTTTCACAAAAATATGCCGGACTAAAAATCTTTTTACGCCGGATATAATATGGAAACAATTGGAAGATGACAATTTTCATGTGAGCCGCGCTTCTATTTATAATACGATCGAATTGTTGCTTGACGCTAAAATTGTAGTGCGGCATCAATTCACATCAACGATTATACAATATGGACTGAAATGTATCGCAGAACATCATCATTATACGATATGTACATCCTGCGGAACGGTCGGTATAATCAAAAATGATAAGATAAAGCATTATTTTTCGGGTCATAAGATAGCTAAATTTACATCTGAATATTATACTTTATATTTCTATGGCACATGCTCCAAATGTAAATATAAGCAGATGCGGAACGAGAGAAATAACAATAATAATAACAAAATACACAAAACATGAAGAAAGTAGACGTTTTATTAGGATTACAGTGGGGAGACGAAGGCAAAGGTAAAGTAGTCGACGTCCTGACCCCAAAATATGATGTGGTAACACGCTTCCAGGGAGGCCCCAACGCCGGACATACGCTTGAGTTTGATGGAAAAAAATACATATTACGCTCCATCCCCTCCGGTATATTCCAGGGAGGAAAAATAAATGTGATAGGAAACGGAGTGGTACTTGATCCGATTCTTTTTAAGGAAGAAGCCGTAAATTTAGCTGTACACGGACATGATATCATGGCGCAACTCTATATCTCTAAAAAAGCGCATCTCATTCTTCCGACACACCGTATACTCGATGCGGCCAATGAGTCGGCAAAAGGTACCGGGAAAATCGGCACTACCGGAAAAGGAATCGGCCCCGCCTACACAGACAAGATCAGCCGGAACGGACTGCGCGTGGGCGACCTGCTTCACAATTTCGATAAAAAGTATGCCGCGGCCAAACTGCGTCATGAGAATATGCTTCGCGCCATGAATTATGGTTATAACATCGCCGAACTTGAAAGAGAATGGTTCGACGCGCTCGAATATCTTAAAAAATTCAACATCATCGACAGTGAACACGTAATTAACGAATTTCTGCACGAAGACAAATCCGTCCTGGCGGAAGGCGCGCAAGGAACCCTGCTGGATATTGATTTCGGTTCTTATCCTTATGTAACTTCCTCCAATACGATCTGTGCCGGATGTTGTTCGGGACTGGGGATCGCTCCCCATACAATAGGCGATGTGTTCGGAATATTCAAAGCTTATTGCACGCGCGTAGGCAGCGGACCATTTCCAACCGAATTAACCGATGAGATGGGCGAAAAAATGTGCGAACTCGGCCATGAATATGGTTCGGTAACAGGGCGGAAACGTCGTTGCGGCTGGATAGATCTGATAGCTCTGCGTTACGCTGTCATGATCAACGGCGTAACCAAGCTGATCATGATGAAAAGTGATGTAATGGATTCATTCGACACAATCAAAGCTTGTGTCGCTTACCGGATAAACGGCGAAGAGGTGACAAAATTTCCGTTTGAAATCGCAGAAGTAGAGGTCGAACCCATCTATACGGAAATTGACGGCTGGAAGACGGATATGACAAAGATGAAAAGCGAAAACGAATTTCCGGAAGAATTTAACGCATACCTGTCATTCCTCGAAGAAGAACTGGGAGTGCCGATTGCCATTGTGTCCGTAGGTCCTGATCGTGCACAAACCATCGTCAGAGGGGAAGAATAATTTGGCAGGCTTTTTGTTACGGATTAGAATGAGTATTCATTTTAAAAATTGAAGATTATGTCAATGTACACATTGTATTGGATTATTTTTGGCGGAATTGCTTTGGCAAGCTGGCTTGTTTCCGCTAACATGCAAAGCAAATTTAAAAAGTATTCGCAGACGCCTCTTGATATGAGCGGAAAGGATGTCGCGGAAAAAATGTTGCACGATAATGGCATTTACGACGTGCAGGTAATATCCGTAGCCGGACATCTGTCCGACCATTTTAATCCGGCGACAAAAACCGTGAACCTTAGCGAATCCGTATATAATCAGTATAACATCGCCGCAGCGGCAGTGGCCGCACATGAATGTGGACATGCGATACAACACGCCAAGGCTTACGCGCCCCTTAAAATGCGTTCGGCGCTTGTTCCCGTGGTACATTTTTCATCCGGCATTGTCCAGTGGATTCTGTTGGGAGGAATGTTATTACTGAATGTATTTCCGCAACTCCTATTACTGGGAATCATACTTTTCGCGCTGACTACATTATTCAGCTTTATTACCCTGCCGGTGGAAATTGATGCGAGCCGGCGCGCCGTCGCATGGCTAAGCAACGCAGGCATTACGAACAACCGGACATACGGCATGGCCGCCGGTGCGCTCCGCTCGGCCGCATACACTTATGTAGTAGCTGCGCTGGGTTCGTTGGCTACATTACTTTATTATATACTGATGTATAGCCGCAGAAGATAATGCAGCCGGAAAAAATCAAGAATAACACACAGCGCCCGTTTTTGCGGGTGCTTTTTTAAATAGTAAGAGATACGATTAATGGCACAGAAACCTTCTATCCCAAAAGGGACAAGAGATTTTTCGCCCGCAGAGATGGCGAAACGTAATTATATTTTTGACACCATACGGGATGTTTATCATCTCTACGGTTTTCAACCGATAGAAACTCCGGCGATGGAAAACCTGTCTACTCTGATGGGTAAATACGGAGAGGAAGGGGATAAATTGCTATTTAAAATACTCAATTCCGGCGATTATCTCGCAACATTCACAGAGGAGGAGTGGTTGGAAAAAAATTCCGCGAAATTTGCCGGCAAGATCTGCGAAAAAGGGTTGCGGTATGACCTGACCGTCCCGTTTGCACGTTTTGTCGTACAACACCGGAATGAATTATTATTCCCTTTCAAACGGTACCAGATCCAACCGGTGTGGCGGGCTGATCGTCCACAGAAAGGCCGCTACCGCGAATTTTACCAGTGCGACGGAGATGTAGTAGGCTCCGATTCGCTCCTTAATGAAGTGGAGTTGATACTGATCATGGACGAAGTTTTTCGCCGTTTCGGAATACGTGTACGTATAAAAATGAATAACCGGAAAATCCTGTCGGGCATCGCGGAAATGATCGGCGAATCCGGTAAAATCATTGACATCACAGTTGCAATGGATAAAATGGATAAAACCGGCTTGTATAATGTCAACGAGGAACTGCGTAATAAAGGTATTTCCGGGCAGGCAATCGCACAATTGCAACCCCTCATTGTGATGAAGGGAAACAACCGTGAAAAACTCGCGGTACTGAAAGATGCTCTGAAAAACTCAGAAACAGGAATGACGGGGATTGAAGAGGTAGAATATATACTCGGACATATTGACACGCTACCGTTAACGGCAGAAATCGAAACCGACCTGACACTCGCACGCGGGCTGAACTATTATACCGGAACTATTTTCGAAGTAAAAGCGCTCGACGCCGAGATAGGGAGCATTACCGGAGGCGGCAGATACGATAACCTGACCGGAGTATTCGGCATGGAAGGCGTATCGGGCGTCGGCATATCTTTCGGCGCCGACCGGATCTACGACGTATTAAATCAGTTGGATCTGTATCCTTCCGATTCGCTGAAAACTACACAGGTACTGTTCGTTAATTTCGGCGAGCGGGAAGTATCATGGTTATTGCCTGTGATTTCACGGATACGCGCGGCCGGCATACGAACGGAAATCTATCCCGAAGCCGCCAGGATGAAAAAACAAATGAGCTATGCGGACGCTAAAAAGATTCCGTTTGTAGCTCTTGTCGGCGAAAACGAAATCTCGGAAAACAAAATCAATCTGAAAAATATGGCCTCCGGCGAACAACAATTCGTCACAACCGAAGAACTGATCACCCGGTTAGCTCATTAACATAGCCCTGACAACGATGGCAGCCTCCCTGCCAAAGAACAGCGTTTATGTGCAAATTTTTTATCCATAAAAATTTTCACCCCCACATTGCAGTTCATGAAGAATTAAAATCCCGGTATTCAGCGGGATATTTCTCCTCGAAGACACATTTGTGTGCTACGGATTTTCGTTTTTATAAGATACATAATGATAGCCGAGTTTATCATAAATCAGGCGGGCTTTTTCTGTGGGGCAGTTGCAGCGACGGATTTCTATTATTTCGTCTGATTTATTCTGAGGCAGGGCATTAAGGCTTTTGGGGTGTTCATAACCTGAGTTCGGGATAAGCAAATATCAAAAAATGCAAATGCGCGAATAAAATACGCATTCCGGTTGATTGGCAGATCAACGGCAATTGTGAAAAAAAGATGGTGAAGAAAAATCAA
>JAIRKN010000264.1 GCA_031260095.1 Tannerella sp.
TTATTAAAACTTTTATAAAACAGCCAAAGAGAACTTACCATAAAAATGACGGATAAAAACTTCAGCCAGATAAGTTTTACTCCAAATAATCCGATAAAAGGAGAGAGGATGATCGGATACAATGCCCCATGATGTCCGGGATACGTAAAATGCTTCCAGAAATCTCCTGCCGCAACAATATAATCACAGTCATCGCCACTAAGGCTGACTTTTGTGTCGAACAGGAGCAAACTCGCGACGGCGGCGAATACCAATGATATGGTTAGGCATATATTTTCATTCTTATCGAAGAATAGACTGATCCTGTCAATGAAACTTTTATTCCTTTCGGTCTTGTTTTTCATACTTATTTATACTTTTACATAATCCGTTCTCAAGAGTTATATAAAAGCAAAGGGCAGATATAAATAAATGACCCAATGCTTTTGAGATGTGTAAGATTTCACCTGTTCCTGCGACAGCAAAAAACACAGACTTACATACAGGGCGTAAAGGTACGACAAAAACAGCAAATCATCCCTCCTGCCGGAAAAAATTTCTTTTATATTGTTATTTGGGCGTTGGCGAACGACAATTGGCGTTGGCGAAAATCAATTGGCGTTGCGGAAATATATGGAAAAACTCAAGGATAAACTTTTGCCCTTTATTTTTCGCAATATTTTTATTGACTCGCTATCTGAACTGGCATTGTTGAGGACTGACAAGATAGCCTACGGAGGGAACGTAAACGTCACTCTCCGTAAGGCAAGTATCCGTCTTGCCGCTTGAATCCGAATATCCCGTATATTGAGTAAATTTAATTTTTTACGGAAAAAAATTGTTCTTCACCGGAAGAATTTAATACACGGAGCGTCATTTTTTCGCCTTTTTTCTGTAAAATCATCATGGTGGCGTCGTCCAGACGATTACCCCCTCCCGTTACTACGGGAAAGTTATTGCCTAATTCTCCTTTGGGATAATAAACAAAACGGTGTACGTGAGCGTTCAAACAGATGTCGAACGGGGCATTTGCCAGGATGTCGCCCCAAAGTTCCAGACAGGGATTGTATTGGATTCTCGGATGATAGAGAGGAATGTGGTGTATCAGTATTTTTCCCGCCGCTTTTTTGAAAGCCATACTGTTCAGTTCGGTTTTCAAAAATTCCGCCTGTTCCTTTCTCAGCCCGTCGAAGTCGTTTAATCCGTAGTATACTTGTGTGGTGTCAGGTTTATCTTCGCCGCAGTCCAGGATTACGATACGGGTATTCCCCCAGTTAAACGCGCCATATACTTTGTTCCCCACGTAATCGAATAGATTGCGTAGTTGTATGGAATAAGCGTTTCTTATTTCGTGGTTGCCGCGGATGTAAAATACCGGAACGCTTTCCGCGCCTGCATTTCCGTTCATCTTCGAGAGAAATTCAACGGCTTCCTGTTCGTTTTTGGGATCTGTAATGCAATCGCCGTTGAAAACAACGAAGTCATATTCGATTTCTTTCAATTTCAACAGCCTCCCAAACGAATCCATCAACTGACTGTTTCTGTGCAAGTCGTTGAAGATTATGGCCGTGAAATCGGAATCATCGGCTTCCGGCAGGGTAAAATGGTACACATCCGAATAGCTTGTTTCTCCAAATTCTTTTTTGTATGCTTCATACAGGCTTATCTCTTTCGAACATACGCGGTAGCTGTACGTTTTTCCGGATTGCAATCCCGTCAGCCGTATTTTATGGAATTTGTTATTACAGATCATTTGTCCATCCACAAACAATGCCTGTTTTTGGTCTGTTTTTCCATCTGTTCCGTATTCCACCCAACTTTCTACCGGTACGTTTGTAAACCATGAAATGGTGATTCCGTTGTCCACCGGATTCTGCAGATACGGTTTTGTCCTGAAAATATTTTCAACGGACGCTTTCAGGCGCACATCCACATACAACGGGAGATGGTCGGAGGCTTTGGGTTCGTTCAACACTCTTTGCCCCAGCACGGAATATCCGTTATTTTTGATTCCGAAAATAAAATCAATACACTGATTGGGTTTATCTGCGGGGAAGGTATTTTTCCGGCTGTCGCTCAGTAAGGTGAATTTTTCACTCAAGGCTTTCAGCTCGGGAGAATTATATGCCGCATTCATGTCTCCAGCCAAAAAGAGGGGTTTATGAATGTCTTTAACCGTTTCCAGTATAATGGATACCGAGCGTTCCCTGTTTTCCTGTTCCAGTGCCAGATGGGTACAGCAGAAAAAATAACGGCTGAACTCTGCCGCCAAGAGCATACGTTTTTCATTTCCCGGTAAAGGTATTTGTTTGAAACCGATCGGTTTTTCTTTAGAAAGGATGCCGATACCGTATTTTCCTCCCTGAAAATCTATGGCAGGTGCGTATGTGTGGTACATCAGTGTTCTTTCGGCAAGTTCTTTCAGCACGGACACGCCTCCGCTACGTACGGTAGCGCTGTCCAGTTCCTGCAAGGCTACTACATCGGGCGACGTCCGGTTGATAATGTCCGCAATCCGCTGATAGTCGACAACATTGTCCATTCCGGTACAGTTTCTTACATTGTACGACATCATCCGGATGGAGTTTTCTTCTTTGAAGTGAACGGATTGGGCG
>JAIRKN010000050.1 GCA_031260095.1 Tannerella sp.
CTGTTTTGGTGGCGCTTCTATGTGCCGCGTGTGTCGTCCTGTCGGTAAAACTCCACAAACAGCGCGCTGCTTACCGTCTGTTGAATGAAGGGATGGAACAGTTGCGGAATACCCATGCAAATCTGGCCGCACAGGAGAGTTGTCGCCTGGAGGAGTTAAGTTTAAACGGAAGTTGCGTGGATATGCGGCTGGAAGTTGCGACCGATAGCGGACGGAAGTCGGCGCTGGGCGAATTAATCACGGAAAATGTGCTGGTCTGTTACTTTTCGGAATCGTATTGTGATCTTTGCATGGATGTGGAATTAAATAATCTGAAAAAAATGACGGATACTACCGGCGGGAAGCATGTCATTATTCTGCTTCATACGACGAACGAGAGATATTTCCGCAAATTCATGGTTGAGAAGAAAACAGCCTGTCCGGTGTATAAAACAGGGAAATGTCCGGCGCCGCTTGTCGAAATGAATCATCCCTGTTATTTCATTCTGGAAAAAGCGTCGGGACGCATGGTGTCGGTATTTATACCGCAGAAAGAAAACATAGCTGTAACAGAAACTTATCTGGAGCAGATAAGGGAAAAATATTTTGCAGAAATAAAATGAATTATCCCGGGTTTGGGGTAGGGTGGCTTTGCTTCGTTCGTATTATTATACGGTATTACCGTAAATGCGAGCATATACCTTGTCAACGAGTACAACCTGATACTACGCATAAACCCCGTATGAACCGTATGAAAGCCTATATCAAAGCCTGAAACATTAAAAATCGTCCCGATATTCCTGACCGTGATCTCTACCATTCTCGGATTCATTCCTTTCATGGCAGGATTAGACAGGGAGAACTTCTGGTTTCCGCTTGCTGCCGGCACGATCGGGGGACTTATCACCTCTCCGGCCGGCATATTCATCTACCTGCCACTGTTCACGGTCAAAAGAAAAACCGTATTGAAAAAACACGTTTCTAAATAGATTTTTGTTACATTTGCCGGATGATGACACCTTTCTTAAAACAGATCGCAAGGCTTTTCTATGATCAATACGGCGCAGACATACATCGCCGGGCATTTGTATTTCCTAACCGGCGTTCGGGTATCTTTTTTCGGAAATACCTGGTCGAGGTAGCCGGCAAACCTATCTTTTCGCCTTCCGTCATGACGATCAACGACCTTTTCTGCCGGCTGAGTCCGAAACGGCAAGTAGACCGCATAAAGCTGCTCTTCCTGCTTTACGACGTATACATCCGCCAAAGCGGATCCGACGAAACGTTTGACGATTTTGTCTATTGGGGCGAAATGCTGTTGAACGATTTTGACGACGTAGATAAATATCTTGTCGACGCGAAACAATTGTTCACCAATGTAAAAGATCTGAACGACATAGAGAAGGAATTTTCTTTCCTCCAACCGGCCCAGATTCAGGCCATACGTTCCTTCTGGTCGTCGTTCCGGCCGGAAAGCGACAAGGCCGGCAAACAGTCTTTCCTGCGCGTATGGGAATTGCTTTACCCCATTTATGCGGAACTGCGCGATATTCTTGCGGCAGAGGGCCTCGCTTATGAAGGAATGATTTACCGGGAGGTGATTGAAAACTTTGACGGCGGGATTCGCAGACCGCCTGCGGAGGAAGTTGCCGGAGATCTTTCCGGCCGGCAACACAACAGCCGCGAAGTATTACACAAACTGCATTTCGAGAAGATTATCTTCGTCGGCCTGAACGCATTGACAAAGGCGGAAAGGGAGTTGTTGAAGCGATTGAAACAAGAAGGAGTGGCGGACTTCTATTGGGATTACGCCTCCGGCAAACTGAAAGACGAAGATAACCGGGCCTCCTTTTTTATGGAAGAAAACCTCCGTATGTTTCCTTCGGCCTCTGCCCTGCCGGAAGAAGAGGCCGTACAGACCCGCTTCGAAATAATAGGTATCCCGTCGCGCATCGGACAGGCGAAGCAATTATACCCGATACTCAAAGAGTTGTCCGGCGACAAAACGATGAGTGCGGAGGAAGCGTTGCAGACGGCCATTGTCCTGCCCGATGAACAGCTTCTCATTCCGGTGTTGAACTCCATTCCGGAAAACACATCGCGCATTAACGTCACGCTTGGTTATCCCCTGGCCGGCACGCCTGTCGCCTCGCTCATGAACGATCTGCAATCCCTCCAGAGGAACATCCGAAAAACAACGGAGGATATCCGGTTTTACCACCGCGATGTTATTGCCGTCCTGCGACATAAATACGTATCCTCGGTTTGCCCGGAAGAAGCCGCCCTGCTCATAAAAGAGATCACGGAACGTAATCAGGTTTATATTCCCGTCACATCCCTCGGATTGACGCCTTTATTAAAACTGCTGTTCGCGGCTCCCGCAAGCATTACGGATATATCGGATTACCTGACCGCGGCGCTAAAAGAAATGAACAGAATCTTATCTTCGGAAGCCGGAGAGGCGACGGAGGCGGAAGCAGAGGCGGAGGCCACCGTCAGTTCGACTGCGCTGGAACAGGAATTTATTTTCCATTATTATACCACCGTAAACCGGATGCACGAAATGATACGTAAAACGAAAACGGAGATGTCGTCCGATACTTATTTCAGGCTTTTGAAGCAGATGACGGATTTCATCAAGATACCCTTTCACGGCGAGCCGTTGTCGGGATTGCAGGTAATGGGAGTGCTGGAAACACGTGTGCTTGATTTCGACAACCTCATCATTCTGTCGATGAACGAAGGCATTTTCCCGGCCAAGAGCGCAGCCGATTCGCTTATCCCCTATCACCTGCGAAAAGGCTTCGGGCTTCCCGTACAGGAACATAAGGAGAGCATCCGGGCCTATCATTTTTACCGGATGATACAACGCGCCCGACGGGTGATCATGCTCTATGATACGCGCACCGACGGACTGCAAAGCGGAGAGGTCAGCCGTTTTGTGCACCAACTGATCTATCACTACAAGATTTCCGTGCAACAAAAATTAGCCGTGTATACGATTTCTTCTTCCCATGTGGAGCCTTTCCATGTCGGGAAAAACGACGAAATAATACACGCACTCGCGGCATACGAAACGGAAAAAAGCCTCTCGGCCAGCGCTATCAACATCTACCTGGACTGTCCGCTCAAGTTTTATCTATCGGTTGTCAAAGGGATGGATGAGGAAGAGGCGGTCAGCGAAACGCTTGAAAACGATACATTCGGCACGATACTGCACCGTGTAATGGAACTTATATACAAACCTTTCTGTGGAAAGGTGATAACGGCGGATCTGATTCAACTGGCAGCGCAGGATAAAAATATGACCGGGAGGATACGGGAGGCGTTTGCCAAAGACTTTTTCCATACGGAAGAGCCGCGACCGCTCGCCGGACAAGCCTATCTCTACGGCGAAACCATACGCAAATACGCATGTGCATTACTTGCATACGACCGTTCGCTTACGCCGTTTACCTACGTAAACTCCGAGAAACTAATCCATAGCCCGTTCGAAATTGCGGGAGGCCGCCGTATCCGTCTGAAAGGGTTTATCGACCGGATCGACCAAACAGGCGAAACCATACGCATCATTGACTACAAAAGCGGGAGACCGGTAGCTCTCACTTTCGACAGAATGGAAAGCCTGTTTGATAAAACCGCCAAAGAACGCCGAAAAGCTATCATGCAAGTGTTCCTCTATGCCTGGCTATACGCTCCGGAAGCCGGAGGCAAACCGATACAGCCCGCTGTATACTACGCCCGCAACCTTTTCAAGCAAACAAATTTCGACCCGGCGATACGACAAGTCGACGGCAAAGCCAAGACGCTGATAAACAATTTCGATGATTATCGCGATGCGTTTGAAAACCATCTGCGTAGCTGCCTGAATGAACTGTTCGACCCGGCAATCCCTTTCATGCAAACACAAAACACAAAAGTCTGCGAATATTGTCCCTTCACCGGAATATGCGACCGTTAATTTTTTCTCCGAACAGACATATATCGTTAAGCATAACCAAATCCCCAGAGCGTATATTTGCTATCATTTTCCGTCCGAATCATACTCCCGAAAACAGGACTGTCTCAAAAAGGCGATTTTAAACCAGTTACCCCCTTTACAATATATTGTAGAGGGGGTAAAGTGGCAAATTTCGGGCTTTTGAGACAGCCTCTTCTTTCCGACCTTGTTGTAGAGATCAACATTTCGTCATTACGAGACCTGATATTTTTCAAATAAACAAGGGGAAAATGACGGGAACATCATCGGCAATCTCAAAAGGTGGGGTAAACCCCACTGCTGATCAACGAAGTCGGCGAATTCCGTCATTGGTACCCGAAGGGTGAAGCAATGATGGGTATGGGGTGACGCTGCGCCGGAGTTGACACATCCCCATTATTGGGGAATGAAAATGTATTTATCCCCATTAATTGGGATGTGTAATGCGGAATTATTTCTGTACATTTGCGGCTGAAATATAAATTGTATGAAGCTATCCGACTTGCATAACGGCGAATCGGCCATTATCGTGAAAGTATATGGCCACGGTGGTTTCCGTAAACGTATTACGGAAATGGGGTTTATTCGCGGAAGGAAGGTTAAGTCAATCCTTGATTCTCCACTGAAGGATCCTGTCAAATATTCCGTCATGGGTTATGAAGTGTCTTTAAGGCATAGTGAGGCTGATATGATAGAGGTGCTGTATGAACCGGATGCAAATGAATTGATTGCAGATGATGATCATGCCGGCGAAACGTATCACTCTATTCATGATGAATATCCCGTAGAATTGCCGTCCGGGCCAGGTTCGTTCCCCGGTGAAGATTCCGAATGCGACGAAGATTTATCCGGTGAGAAAGGGAGATCCGGTAGACAGGAAGGTGTTTATCGCTATAAACCGGATAAGCATTCGGCCTACCGTAAGAATGTGATAAATATCGCTCTTGTCGGAAATCCTAATAGCGGGAAGACTTCTCTGTTTAATGCGCTCTCCGGTAGGAGCGAACATGTCGGGAATTACAGCGGTGTGACGGTCGACGCAAAAACAGGACATTTTAATTATAAAGGTTATCATTTTAATATTACCGACCTGCCCGGCACTTATTCTCTGTCGGCTTATTCTCCCGAAGAAAGATATGTACGGCAACATATCTTTGAGAAGATGCCCGACGTGATTATAAATACGGTGGTGGCCTCCAATATCGAACGGAATCTGTATCTTACGACCGAACTGATAGATCTTAATCCGCGTATGGTGGTCGCACTTAATATGTATGATGAGCTGCAGGCCAGCGGAGCCGAACTTGATTATAAGCGGTTGGGGGGTATGATCGGCGTGCCCATGATTCCGACCGTGGCTAAAATGAGAAAAGGACTGGATGCGCTGCTGGATACGGTTGTCGATCTGTTTGAGAACCGCAGTAAAGTGGCCCGGCATATACATATATATTATGGGACAGCAGCGGAGCCTGAGATAACACGGCTCAATGATATGATTCGCCGGAGTAAGGATGCACTGCCACAGTTTCCCGCACGGTACTGGGCCGTCAAACTGCTGGAACATGATGAAGAAGCGGAAAAGCTGCTAAGCCAATGCGCCGGTTATAATGAGTGGAAAGAGTTTGCCGGGAAAGCTTCGGAGAGTATCGAATATCAGACGAATGAAGACGTGGAAACCGTCTTCTCCGATGCAAAGTATGGCTTTATCGCCGGTGCACTCAAGGAAACTTATACGGAAGGAACGATTGATTCTAACAGGAAAACTCGCTATATCGACCGCCTTGTCACGGATAAATGGCTCGGTTTTCCCCTGTTTATCCTGTCGATGTGGGTTATGTTTATGACGACATTTTATCTGGGAGCCTATCCCCAGGAATGGATCGAACAGGGTATCGGACAACTGGGCGATCTTATCTCCGAAAGTATGCCGGAAGGGCCGCTTAAAGATATGATTATCGGAGGTATTATCGGAGGCGTAGGAAGTGTTATCGTCTTTCTGCCGAATATACTTATTCTGTATCTGTTTATTTCTTTTATGGAGGATTCGGGTTATATGGCGCGCGCGGCGTTTATCATGGACAGGATCATGCACAAAATGGGGCTGCACGGTAAGTCATTTATCCCTCTTATCATGGGATTCGGATGTAATGTCCCTGCGATCATGGCGACGCGAATCATCGAAAGTCACAGTAGCCGCCTGATAACGCTGCTTATTAATCCATTTATGTCATGTAGTGCGCGAATACCCGTCTTTGTACTGCTTGCCGGCACGTTCTTTCCTCATTATGCCGGTACCGTCCTGATCTCTATGTATGTATTGGGGATTTTTATTGCCATACTGACGGCTAAACTTTTCCGAAAGACCTGTTTCAAGAAAGAAGAAACGCCTTTCGTTATGGAGTTGCCGCCCTATCGGATGCCGACTTTGAATACAACACTAAGACACATGTGGGATAAGGGTAAACAGTATCTGAAGAAAATGGGAGGGGTCATCCTCGTCGCATCTGTTATTATCTGGTTTCTTAGCTATTATCCGCAGAATTTCCCCCACAACAGGGAAAATGAAACGACGCTGAACGGTGAACAGGGCGAAGGTACGTCTTTTGAAGATTCTTACCTGGGACGAACCGGCAAGTTCTGCGAACCGGTAGTGAAACCCCTGGGTCTCGACTGGAAAGCAACAGTGGCCCTCCTCTCGGGAACCGCTGCAAAGGAGATTGTCGTAAGTACACTGGGCGTACTCTATAAGAATGAAGATGAAGCGACGCTCTCTAAAACTTTGATCGCATCAGGAGATTTTACTCAACGCTCCGCTCTGGCTTTTATGACGTTTATCCTGCTCTATTTCCCCTGTATAGCAGCATTCGCCGCCATACGCAATGAAGCAGGACGGAAGTGGGCGCTGTTTTC
>JAIRKN010000089.1 GCA_031260095.1 Tannerella sp.
TCATCCTAAATACAGAAATTTATAGCGGAAACAGGTGTGAATGGGGAAGCGTTTAGAAGTGGACGGAGTTCAACAGATTACATAATTTGAAAGAATATTTATACTGTACCCTGCATAACTTTGTGAAGTCAGTCCGGATTGCTTCAGGCTACGCCTTTGCCGGTGACACGACAAGCACCCGTCACGACGAAAGCAGGAAGCGTGTTCGCAATGACGGGTACAGAAAGGTTTCGCAAGGATGGTGATTTCAAGCTTTTGAAACGCTTTCATTTTTTTAGCTTCGAACAAATCAAATTAATCGCCTCCTTTACCGAAAGCAACCTGCTTACTTCTTTCTACAGACTGGAGAGCAAGGTATTTGTCGCCCAACTGCTTTAGGTTATCCAATTCGGTTTCAAATTGATCCTGGTGTTCTTCTTCTACTTTTACCAGGTCTTCAAATAAAGTTTTGGAGGCTGAATCCAGATCTGCACCACATTCCTGCGCCCATGCATTATATTCGTTAATGCTGGTCGTTTCCATTTCATACGCTTTTTCTAAAATCCCTTTGGGGTCTGCTATATACGCAATTTTACCGTGAGGTATCATTTCCACTTCGCCCTTAAGATATAAAATCCGCTCGGCGAGCATTTCCACATGTATCATCTCTACAATCGCAATACGTTTGAACATCTGCGATAACAACTCATATCCAAGATCGTCGCAACGAAAATGAAAATACATATACTGATGAACAGTAATCAATTCTTCATTTACCGCTAAATTCAATAACTTAATACTTTTTTCCCGAACCATAATCATTATTTTTTTAGTATAACATATATTTCTCCTCTTAAACGAATAAGATGCCTCAAAGTTAAGCAAAAAACATAAACAAAAAAACATTGCTCCGTTTTTTTTTGTGTCCGGCCCGGAAGAGGACGGAAAACATCTCGCCGGCGAAGAGGTGATCCGGCGAGAAGAGCCTAAGATTTCATCATCACGGAAGAATCCGTTTCTTCCACACTTTTTCAATCTCTTCCAATGATTTTCCTTTTGTTTCCGGGACTACCTTCCAGACAAACCATGCCGAAAGGAGGGCCATCACGCCATAAAACCCGTAGGTAAAGACACTGCTGAACTCCATCATCCCCGGATAGGTCGACGATATAAGATAGTTAGCTGCCCATTGAGCGGCGACAGCGATCGCAACCGCCTGTCCGCGGATTTTATTCGGGAACAGTTCCGAAATATAAACCCAGCAAATCGGCCCCCATGACATCATAAACGACGCGGTAAAGAGAATGATAAAGAGAAGGGTCAGAATGCTTATCACGTCAAAATAAGACAAAACAGCAATCGCAATCATACCTGCCGCCATCCCGATGGAACCGGTAATAAGCAATGGCTTACGCCCCCATTTATCGACGGTCAGTATCGCCACAACCGTGAATATCACATTCACCAGACCCATTATAATCGTTTGCATCATGGATGCGTCGCGGGCTACTCCCATACTTTCAAATATACGCGGCGCGTAATATAATGCGACGTTAATCCCCACAAACTGCTGGAACACGGAAAGCAGGATTCCCGTAACGATCACCGTCTTGCCGAAGGAAAAGATGTTAGCTTTTGCCGTTTCGCGAATAGTAGCCGCTATTTCGTCCAGAATAGCTTTGGCGTGCTCCTTACCGGCATGAATCTTTTCAAGCACACTCAAAGCTTTCTGTTCGTGATGAGCCAACGCCAGATAGCGCGGACTTTCCGGTACGAGGAATAACAGGAGGAAGAACAGGGCGGCAGGAATAGCTTCCGACGCAAACATATAACGCCATCCCATATCGTTAACCCATCCGGGGGTCTGTCCGTTTGCAATACCCCAGTTCACAAAATAGACGACAAGCATACCAAAGATGATCGCAAACTGATTGAACGACACCAAACGTCCCCGTATCGCGGCCGGAGCTATTTCTCCGATATATGTCGGACATACAGCCGATGCAAGACCTACTCCTATCCCGCCCCATATCCGGTAGAAGTTAAACATGACGAGCAATCCGCCGGTCGGATTTCCTTTTTCAAAAAAGAGAAATTCCGGATAAGCGGAGCCAAGCGCCGAAGTAAAAAACAAAAAGCCTGCCAGTTGCAATGACTTTTTACGTCCCAGGCGATTGGAGAGGATGCCGGAAATTATACCTCCTATGATACAACCGATCAGAGCGCTCGAAACCGTTGCGCCGTGGGCAAAAGCTCCCATCCCCAAAGAATCAATCAGATATGCCTGAATCGACTTTTCCGCTCCCGAAATAACCGCCGTATCGTATCCGAAAAGTAGCCCTCCGAGCGTTGCGACCAGCGTTATTCCGAAAATATACGTTGAATGATATGATTTATTCATGAAATCAGTTTTAGATATACATATTCACGATCGCCTCATACAATTCCTGTTTTCCGCTGATCTGAGCCGGTTCGCCCTTTTGTTTTGCACAGGAAACGATCTCTTCCAGGGATAATCGACCTTCTTCAAACTCTTTCCCTTTCCCGCTATCAAATGAAGCATACCGTTCTTCCAGCATTTTACGGTATGGCGAATCTTCCAGAATAGCTGCGGCGGCTTCCAGCGCACGTGCAAATGCGTCCATACCTGCGATATGGGCAATAAAAATGTCTTCCGGATCCGTAGAATTACGACGGGTCTTCGCATCAAAATTCGTACCTCCGCCCTGCAAACCGCCATTCTTCAATATGACAAGCATGGCCTGTGTCAGTTCATTAACATCAATCGGGAACTGATCCGTATCCCATCCGTTCTGATAATCTCCGCGGTTAGCGTCAATAGAACCCAGCAGGCCCGCGTCGGCCGCACACTGGAGTTCATGTTCGAATGTATGACCTGCCAACGTCGCATGATTCACTTCAATATTCAGCTTAAAATCCTTCTCCAGACCATGCGCGCGGAGGAATCCGATCACCGTTTCCGCATCCGTATCATACTGATGCTTTGTCGGCTCCATCGGCTTCGGCTCAATCAGGAACGTACCTTTAAAACCTTTTGAGCGGGCATAGTCGCGGGCGGCTTTCAACATCGTTGCCAAATGCTCCTTTTCACGTTTCATTTCCGTATTCAGCAAAGAAGAATACCCTTCACGTCCACCCCAGAACACATAGTTTTCACCTCCCAACTCTATCGTTGCATCAATCGCATTCTTAATCTGTACGGCAGCACGCGCCACCACATCGAAATCCGGATTGGTAGCCGCTCCGTTCATATAGCGCTTATGTCCAAACACATTCGCTGTTCCCCACAACAACCGGATACCTGTTTCCTCCTGTTTTTGCTTTGCATAAGCCACTATTGCTTTCAGATTCGCCTCATATTCTTCAATAGAATTGCCTTCTTCAATCAGATCCACATCGTGGAAACAATAATATTCGATACCGGTCTTCTGCATAAATTCAAAGCCTGCGTCCAGACGCTGTTTTGCGATCTCCAATGCGGTGTTTCCGTCGGCCCACGGGAAAGTTTTTGTTCCGCCGCCAAACGGATCTCCCCCTTCGGCGCAAAGTGTGTGCCACCATGCCATAGAAAACTTAAACCATTTCTTCATTTTTCGCCCGTAAACGACCTTTTCCGGATCATAATAACGGAATGCCAATGGATTCTTACTCTCTTTTCCTTCAAATCTGATCTTTTCCACTGTCGGGAAATACGTTTTTGTTGCCATCATTCTTTTTTGTTTAATTGGTTCATATTTATTTTTCAAATGTTACAGTTTAAAACCGCCGTCTTTCCGGCGGGCTTATTTGAACCGGTTCTCATCCGGCCCGAAACATGCAAGCCACCTGTCATAAGCTTCCAGGCTGACCTTTACATTTTCTTCCTCCGGCGTAACGGTAAGCATTTTTTTCAGCGTACAAAATGCTTCCTCCGCATCCTTATATATGCCTGCGCCGATTCCTGCGCCGCGGGCTGCACCTGTCGAACCGTCCGTATTATACAGTTCGATCGTAGCGCCTGTTATGTTCGACAGCGTCTGACGGAAAACCGGACTCAGGAACAAGTTGGCATATCCGGCGCGAATCGTTTTCGTTTCAATTCCCATACCGTTCATTATATCCATTCCATATTTGAACGAAAAGGCAATCCCCTCCTGCGCCGCACGGATCAGGTGCGCCTTCGTGTGACGCAGGAAATGGATCCCGTGAATAGAACAGTTGGGCGTTTCATTCAATAAAACACGTTCGGCTCCATTGCCGAAAGGGATTATACTCACGCCTTCGCTTCCGACCGGAATATTCCCGGCCAGTTCATTCATCTCGGCATAACGAATCCCTTCCGGAGCCACATTATTCTTTATCCATGTATTCAGGATAGCCGTACCGTTAATACAAAGCAACACTCCGATCCGTATTTTTTCCGCTGTATGATTCACATGGGCAAATGAATTTACACGCGACAGCGGGTCGAATTTGGCTTCCTCATTCACCCCGTAGACAACGCCCGAAGTACCGGCAGTAGCGGCTACCTCGCCGGGATTAAATACATTCAGTGACAGGGCATTGTTAGGCTGGTCGCCGGCGCGGTACGTCACCGGAATATCCTCCGCCAATCCAAGTTCGCCGGCCACTTCTGCCGTCATTCTTCCCTGAATCCCGAACGCAGGTACGATTTCGGGAACAAAACCCGTATCAAAACCAAAATAATCATACGAAAACCGGGCCGGAGTATTCGTCTTAAAATCCCAGGCGATTCCTTCCGACAGGCCGGATACCGTCGTACAGGGCTTACCGGTCATGCGCATAGCGATATAATCGCCCGGCAACATGTAATATTTTATTTTTGCATAATTTTCCGGTTCATTCTCCTTCACCCAGGCAAGTTTCGATAATGTGAAATTACCGGGAGAATTAAGCAGGTGCGACAAACATTTCTCTTCTCCGATTCCGGCAAATGCCTTCTCGCCGTATGAAACGGCGCGACTGTCACACCAGATGATTGCGTCGCGTATTACTTTCAGATCATTATCTACCAAAACCAGCCCGTGCATCTGATAGGAGATTCCTATCGCCGCAATTTCTACGGGATTGACATTTGCCTGTTCCATAACAGATTTTGTCGCCTCTTTCAGATTTTTCCACCATATTTCAGGCGACTGTTCCGCCCATCCGGCCTTCAACGCCTTTATCTCCATTTCCTTTTTAGGAAAGAAATCCGTTGCCGCCGCTTCGCCTGTTTCCGAGTTTACAAGACTTGCTTTCACCGAAGAACTGCCTAAATCATATCCGAGTAAATACATTTCAATTTATTTTTAGATGATTACCGTATTATAAAATCAATCCGCCCTGTCATTTTCATACTTATACAGACGGGCGGCCCTGTGCGGAACATTTTTTTCAAACTCATCCAGCATGACAAGTTTCTTCCACTGCTTCACCTTTTTCCGAAAGTTTCTCACATCCGAACGAGTTTGATCAACCGCATCGTAAAGCAAACGCAATTGAGACAGTGTAAACTTGCGCGGCAAGAGTTTAAACATCAAATCCGGCTCCACGTGCAGCCAGTGTTTGATATATTCCAGTCCTTTCCGGATAATAAGCGAATGATCAAAGGCCAGGGTCATCGCTTCCGTTTCGCGTACATTATACCAGTTAGCCGACCGGTCTTCCGAGTTCAGCGTTATTTTACGATTTATCTTTATCAGGGCAACATATCCGACCGTCACAATCCGTTTTATTTTAGTATGTGTTGTTTTCTCCAGCCAGTGTATATCGCGTGGATTTTTCGAACGTTCCGGGTTTCCAAAACTCCGAAACTGGCTCAATGGTATATTTTTAAGTCCGGTTAGCTCTGTCAGCACACGCGAGGCGGCTTCATCCGGATCTTCATCCATATAAATAATGCTCCCCGGAAGCTTTTTATCATTGTAATTGCTGTTTTTTTCGTGTATATGACGCTCAATCAACAACACATTCAACTCCTTTCCGTCAAATCCGAAAACAACGCAATCTACGGAAACATAAGGATTATATAATCTTGCTTTTATCATCATCTTTTTTGCTTTTCCGAACAATGCTGCAAAAATAATTTTTTTAAATAAAAATATTACATAATAATATTATGTTATAAAACATAATAATTCAACAAATTAGATTTTGTAAAAAATACAATATAGAAAACTCCTTTATTGTAAGCAGTACAATATCTCAGGTCTGACACCTAATTTTATTCTATCTATAGGAGATAAAAAGGTGACAACATTTCGTCGTTGCTTCGCTCCGTTCGCAAAGAGGACGGAATACCAGCTTTTGACACAGTCTCAAAACAACCTTACAGATGGGACCAAAAAATTTTTCTGTTTTTTGAGTTTTTTTTGAAAAAAATTGGAGAGAATAATTCCCGGCATTAGATTTGCCGCTATTTTATTCAATTTTGCTTTTGGAAATGAATATCCCGGTACAAATAATCAGATTCTATCCTCCGTCTTCTTTGATTAAGGAAGCGGAAATCGCCCGTCCTGCCGCCCAGGCCGGATCCCCGAAATTTGTGTGAGGGAGAGAAGATGTGATGAGGATAAACATCTAATCTTAAATAACTTAAGTGCCAAATCAATCCTTCCTCCGCACGTCGGGCGGGGAGGATATTCCCTTTCGATCCTTTCATGTAGCGGCGGCGAAATCCGTAGTGGCAGCTATCGCGCTGTCGTCCCGGCGGGCGAAGCTCCTGTATATACCCTGTCATCCGTCGCCGCAATCTCCGGCGCGCCTGTTGACAG
>JAIRKN010000091.1 GCA_031260095.1 Tannerella sp.
CTCTGACAGGAGAGACTCCGACATAAGAATGTATTGCCCGGCGGACTTCGCCAACCTGTCGGCAATTAATGAGTGCATCGACTCTTCCGTTGTGCATGATGAAATGATACATGCGATCATACTGAAACAAAGAAGTTTTTTAATATCCATACGATTTTCTTTTTTTTACATAAAAGCAGTATAACACTCCGCATACAGGGTTTTGCATGCTTCGTTCCATACATACGTTTTATTGAAATGAGTAACTGATTTTTTTTGATTCATTATTTTTCGTGACTGTAAAGCTGACCGACGGACTTCCAATCTTGACGTTGTCCGGAAAATCGACTTTCACATCGGGACAAACGCCGGCATATGGAATGACTACCGTCACAAAACGAACGCCTTTGGCGGAGGTTTTATTCAGGCGATAACAGAATGCCGGCCGCGGTTCTTTTTGGTTGTATCTGATCGAAATCTGTCCTTCTTCCTTTTCCAAAGCCATTCCTTTCTGCGGTAACGACCGGATCGCCACATTCCAGCCATCCGGATCGTCCGAGCGTACGGTCATCTCATCTTCGTCGAAGACGGCATTCCCGGGCGCCAGTTGAAAATGAAGGTCTATCCGGCCCGTAGCGCTTCCGAGTGCTTCGTCAACAAGGACAAGGTATTGCTTATCCACAAAAACTACGGCACGGCGATGCGTCAGGTTGTCGTAGCTTTTGTTCTCGACGACAAACAGATTCTGAGATTCGTCCCATAACAATAATCCGGGCGCATACGATGAATTTTTATTATCCAACGTAAGCGTTTTGTGGTTTTTTGTTTGCCGGAACCACGCGCGTCCTTCCGGATCCCCGCTGTAGATATAACAACTACCGTCGGGCATCAGATTTTTCCCGCCGACATAGAGGTCGAACGTGCCGTTATCCGGTTGGCAATGCCATCCGCCGTCCGGGCCGCATTTTAATACAAAGCAAATCGCGTCCGGATCCCATCCGCTACGCATCGAATAAAATCCGCTCTGAGGCAGAGCAAAGTTTGTCTTGTCCGGCTCAACGCCTTCTTTTCCATGCGAGGCCAGATACAGAAAATCTTTCCGGTCGAAAAATTCAGCCCATTGCCTGAAACGGTCGTCATATTGTCCCGGATTGCCACTCCATGCATCGCCGAAGGGCGCATTTGTCCCATCCGGAAGACAGATCTTCATCGGCGCTTCGCACATCTTTTGAATGGTTTCGATGTACGAACCGGGGAATTTATCATCCAAACCGTTCAGTCGGGCAAGTTGGTATGTCCGGAAAAACCAGTCAATACATCCGGTGTGATATCCGATGCTCAATTCTCTTTGATGTCCGTCGGGATAGACCTGGATGTTCGTTTCGGCGATTAACCGGCGAAACGCCTCGTCGCGCCACGTCAAAGCGTCTTTAAACTGCGGAAAAAGAATGGCTATAAACGCCATTCCTTCAGCTTCCATCAAACCCCAGTTACTACCCGTCGAATACGTTGTCATTAAAAACGCCGCATGATCGTAGCAACTGTTCAGGAAGACAGCCAGCAATTCAGGCGTGAATGCCGGCGAATTGACAAAGCGCTGAAAGATCTGCATCCAGCTATGCCCGCGGATACCGGCCTCAATCGAACGCCAGGCGTATGCATGTTCCTTGTCTAACGGATTCTTATAATACCAGTCCATAAACTGTCGGGCAAATTCTTTTGCATATTTTTCGTCTCCCGTATGCCAGTAAGCGGCTCCCATATCATTCCAGTAACTCATTCGGTGAAATTGCCAAATCCATTCATCATCGGGGAAAGGGTTGGTTACCCAATCAATCTCTTCTCCGCGATACTGTGGCGGATAACTGCCCTGGCCGACGAAATAATGGTTCATAGCATCCTCCGCCATCTTCATTTGCCTTTCATTTGCACTGTTGTTACGCATCTTTTTCCGGTCATTTTTGTCGAGCGGATGATGACCCGTACCCCCTTTTCTGTAAAACGTCAACAATTCTTCTACCGCTGCTTCGGGTTGTGCAGAAAGCGATTTTACTTTTTCAAGGCCCGGAGAATCCTGGTTCAGACGCGATAACAGCAATTGCGCCTGATCCGAAAAACCGGCGCCGTTTTGTCCCGAACCGCTATCCGAACAAGCCGTCAGGATCAGGAAACAAACTAATCCCACAAAAACTACTTTCCTAACGAGATTTCCTACTTTTGTGCATCCATAGAAGCCGCTTCCCGACCGGCTTTCTGCTTCAAAGATTTTTTTGAAACTACTTTCCGAACGAAAACCCGCTTCGGAGTTTCCTCCGAAGCCATTTTCCGGCCCGATATATAACCTGCGCACGGTGTAATTTTGTGATATTATTCCACCGGATTGCTTCACGAAGTTATGCTGAGTACGTACAACCTGCATATCATTTTATTTAGCTTTTGTAAACCGGAAAGAGTAAGATCCGGACAATTTCGGTTGTTGCAGAACCATTTTAACACGTGTCAGATTATCCGGCCAATACCGTTTCAGTTGTCTGTCGGTAATAGGTATCGGTTCTATTTCGGGTTTGAAGACGGACACATTGTAGCTCATATTCAGCGTGAATCCGTCGCCTTCGAACCGGAGAACGCCCGGTTTTGTGATACTCACTTTGCAGGCAGTCAAAAGATTTGAACTGGTCGGCTGCCCGGTTACTTCACTCAACTGATAACGGTCTTTTATTTCGAAGCTGTCACCACGTTTCAAGATATAGGTTCGCACCCAGCTTTTCACTTTGGCTTCTTCGGGATAAGCGCCGGCAATATCCGTCGAGAAGGTGATGGAGCCGGCATTTGCCTTAAAAGAAGAGTTGCGGGCTTTATAGCTGGCTCCGTCCTTCTGGTCGACGCCATTTATAACCGGCAAATTGTGATAGCCCGATTGCATCGTCCATATCTCATAGCGTTGCGGACTGAACGTTTTTGCCACATACCTTTCGCGTCCTGCGTCTACCAGGCAGGGCTTTCCGTCGAAATACATCAGGCAGGAGCCGATATCGTTGTGATTATGGCTTTCGGCATTAAATCCGCCTTTCGCGCCGAAGAAGAATCCGTTAAAACTCCCTGCACGATCCCGTCCGCCGGCGATCTCCGTATCGGGATACCAAAAATCGGCAACCAGCGCTTCTTCCTTTTCGGCATTCCGGATCTCGTCCAGCATTTTCAAGTTTCTGATCTGATCCCCGATTTTTCCGCCTAACGCGCTGTTGCCCCAGTTGTTTAATTCCGCCAGATAAGCCCCGAATTTTTGCATCGTCGGGTCATTGATCGCTTTTCCGTAACGGTAAACGATCGACGGGCTTCCGCTTGTTTTGGGGTCTGCGTCTGCAAAATTGATGAAATACGGCGCATGAATATTCACTTCATAAAAATATTTCCCGATATTTTTCACCAACGGATCATCAAACACGTCAAATTCTCCTCCGGTGGCGTTTTTCATCACTTCCAAACTTTCATACAGATACGCACCGGCGGCTCCCCAGTACGAAGGCCCTTCATCACAACCTCCGTCGTCGGGATATGCGTTCAGAAACTTGTCGATGGAGCGTAGAACCTTATAGATAGTTTCGGCTCTGTGTTTCGGATCGTCGACGACTAAAAGGTAACTTGTCAGCATATTATAATTGATCCATGGATTCCAGTTATTCGGATGTCCGCCTCGAAATCCCATATACCAGAAGTCATCCCGTTCGAAATAGGGGTTAAGCGCTTTATGCAGAATCTCCTGTTTCAGTCGTTGCGCGATCAGCGGATGCGCTTTATCAAATTCTTTTTTAAACAAATATAGCGTCCAGCACAGGTTGCTTGTCTCTTCTCCTACGCCAAGGTCAACTATCGGTTCATTCACGTCCGGCAGTCCGGAGCCTGCTTTTTGTGACCCCAGATGGGCGGTCCATCCCCACCAGGTTCGTTCCGAAAAATGCCATACGCCGTTAATGATCTGGTCGGTGAACCTGCCTTTCCCTTCCGTCAGCTCGCCCATCACCAAAGCGGCCAGGGCGGAGCCACAAGATGAATAAAGCCGGTCGCCCGATCGTATAAATTCCAGAAAATCGGTGGCTTTGAATGTCGGCCAATCGAAATCGAGGTATTCCTCAGCCCTTTGGATATATGAACTCCGTACATTTTCGGGCAGGCTGTTCCAGAAATTCCTGTCATAGTAGTCCGGCAAATGCACCCAGGCGTTATTATTAGCAAGCGCTTCCCGGAAGTTCATTGCATCCGCTTCATTCGCCAGGATATTGCGTTCTTTTATCGGAGGTTGCGCCGTCAATATTTGCACGGGAAAAACAAGCGCAACGAAAAAGACGCATAAAAAATGACGATAGCGATTCACGGCCTTATTGGCAGGCCGGATTGTTGTGTTTTCTTTATATGTTTGTTTCATTTTTCAATAAAGTTATTATTTGGTTAATTGGATTTTAATCATTCCCCTACCCTCTTTGCACGTCCATGCCGGAACAACGAGATCAATGCGTTTCAATCCTTTGATCTGCCGGTCGAGTTCCAGCGGAGCGGGGTCGAGTGACACTAATGAGAGTTGATATTCCGAATGTGAAAGATTGTTCAGCTTCAACGTTTTTCCGTCTTGCCGGAGGATCGCGCCGCCTTTTGTCAGTTCCACATCAGCCGTTGTCATCAATTGCCAGCGGATCGTTTTTGTTTCCGCCGAAGTTTCGATCTCGTCCGTAATAGTAATAGATGTAGCGTCGTCTTTTGTAAAGGTGCGCTTCGCACTTTTCAGCAGACCTTCGTAGGGTGCGGTTATATCGAACACGGCTTCCGGGTGGTCGCCTTTTCTAAGTTCGAGTAGCGTTGCTTCTCCGTTTACCTTTTGCATCCGGTCATTAATCGTGAGCGTGCTGTGTCCGAAATTATTTTTCGTCAGAAGCATCCACCGCTGACAATCCTGACAATTGGCCCACAGGTCAAATCCTGTTTTTTCGAGTTCGTGATAATCTTGATTTCCCGGATCAACGACCCATCGCACGCCTTCCAGTTCGAAAATAAACGAACCGGCGTCCATATTTCCGTGACTTGTTGTCGCGCGTCCGCCTTTACCGCCGAAATAATAATCATTTTCGCCGGTAAAAATAACAATCGGATTATGTCCGCGTCCTGCCCAAACGGACGGGACGTCTGCTCCCGGTTTCTCTTTGTATTGGGCGATCCAGACCAGCGCTGCTCCTCCCAACCGGGATAATCTGTTCATCCGGTCGGCCGGAATCATCAGTCGGTCGGCTTCAAAGAATGCTTTATTCCCTGTTTTTGCAGCAAACCAGGCCAGGATATCATCCGCGTTTTGCCCCCTGCGGTCGCCACAGTCGGCAAAATTGTAATACCCGCCCGTCGGGGCGTTGCACAATACGCGAAAGATGGCGCTATTCATGTAAGCCTCGTGTCTGGTATGTCCGAAATCCGTTCCGAACGCGCTTTCCAACATCGCGCAGGTGATGACGGAGAACCCGGTTCCATATCCCCAATAGGTAGATCCTTCGGGATAAACGCCATCAGGCAGATACGACGCCAAAGCATTCGGTATACCGTCCAATGCCCTTTGTATGGTTTTGGCCGCCAGTTCCGGATCTTTCCCGGCAATGGCGACCGACGCGGCGATCATACCGCC
>JAIRKN010000139.1 GCA_031260095.1 Tannerella sp.
TTGAGAACTCCCGGCTTTGCCGGATTTCAGTTGCTCGACCTGCATGATTTTCCCGGACAGGGCACCGCTTTGGTCGGAGTGCTGGATGCTTTCTGGGATACGAAAGGATATGTGGAGGGTGAAGAATACCGTATGTTCTGCAACAAAACCGTACCGCTTATACGATTCCCTAAAATGACGTGGCTGAACAACGAACGGATGAATGTGCCGGTTGAGTTCGCTCATTTCGGAGAAAGACCGTTGAGCAACGCCCAGATCATCTGGACCGTAAAAATGCCGGACGGCCGGGTAGTAGGAGAAGGCGACTTTATCAAAGATTTGCCTCTGGATAACTGTATCCCGGTGGGAAATATTGATGTTTCCTTTGCACAGGTGAAAGATGCGGCACAATTGGTTGTATCCGTGCAAGTAAAAGATACGGATATCAGGAATCAATGGAATATCTGGGTCTATCCGGCAGAAAAAAGATCAATCGGTAAGCTGCCTTATATCGCTTCTGCATTTGATGCAAACGTGACGGATCGGCTTCATAAAGGGGAATCCGTCTTACTTATTTCTCCTAAAGGAACGGTTTTACAGGATAAAGGAGGGGATATTGCTGTCGGCTTTTCCGGTATATTCTGGAATACGGCCTGGACAAGAAATCAGGCGCCCCATACGTTGGGCGTATTATGCGATTCCGGTCATCCGGCCTTGTCGTCTTTTCCGAATGAAGGATATAGCGATTACCAGTGGTGGGATATCGTGTCGGAATGTGATGCGATGGTGCTGAATGATTTTCCTGCGGACTTTAAACCGGTTGTTTACCTTATTGATGACTGGTTTAAGAACCGGAAACTGGGGCTTTTGTTTGAGGCCAGGGTCGGGAATGGCAAACTAATGGTATGCAGCGCCGATCTGGATAAAGATTTGGAGAAGCGCCCCGCAGCCGCTCAATTTAAGCAAAGTATCCTTGAGTACATGGCGTCCGGTAAATTCAATCCTCAACAGGAAGTGAAAGCGGAATTAATCCGGTCTCTTTTTTCCAAAAATTAGGGATTCGTTATTTTTGCAGGGAGAACAGAAATTCCAGGCCGCCGTTTGTTCTGTTTTTGGCGACGATCGTGCCTTTGTGGAGGGATACGGCATTTTTTACGATGGACAGGCCCAACCCGGAACCTCCCGTGTTACGGGTACGGCCTTCGTTTATCCGGTAAAAACGTTCGAACAGGCGGCTCAGGTGTTGTTCTTCGGGAATACCTGCACCGGTATCGGAGTATGAGAAATAATAAAAACCTTTGTCTTCGGCATATTGGTTTATCTCTATCCGAATGTTTGTTCCGGCATACCGGATTACGTTATCCGTCAGATTCCTGAAAATGGAATAAAGCAGATTCCGGTTGCCTTTTATGATGATCTCACCGGTGATATTCCAGACCATATCAATGGCCTTTTCCCGGAGCGGAATGTCCAGATCGTTTTTTAATTCTTCAAGCAGTTCCTTTATTGCCACCTGTTCCATTTTGAAAAACCGGGGAGCTGCTTCCATTTTGCTGATGAGGCTCATGTCCTGTATCAGTTCCGAAAGATTCACGGTTTGGTTATAAGCCTGTTGTATGAAATATTTTTCCTGCGTCCGTTCCAATTCGTATTTCAATACGGTTTCCAGGCATCCCCGTATACCGGTCACCGGCGTGCGCAGTTCGTGTGTGATGTTACCGGTCATTTCCTGCTTTAACAGACGTGTTTTTTCCTGTTTTGTGATATCATTGAGGATAATCTCAAAACTTCCGTCATCGAATATATTCGCGCGGATAATGAATGTACGGCCCTGTTTCTCGATTTTTGTTTCAAAATAATGCGTCTGTTTTTCCGTATCAGACAAAAAGGAAACGGTTTTTTCGAACAGAGGCTCTTTGAATATGACGGAAGGATTGCTTTGAGCGTCATCTGCAAGGATATTCAGGTACTGGATAAACAGGCCATTGTAAAACTCTACCTTTTTGGCGGCAGAGAAAAAGCATAGCCCTTCTTCCGAGCTGTGTACATGCTGCAAGAGTTTTTCCCGTTCCAGAATGATTTTCTTTTCACTCTCTTTAAGGCGGTTAAAGTTTTGTACGATTTTCACACCGATTGCACCTAATTCATCATTCGGAAAATTAACGGAATGGATGTCGATCGTTTTATCCTCGGCAGAATCAGTGAGCTTTTTAAGTCTTCGGATCATCCGGCTGAGCCTGCCCGCCGTGAAGTTGATGATCAGCAATGTAACCGAAAAAAGCAGGAGGATGTAGTAAAGGTACATCGGCTCCGATTGGAGAAAAGACTGGATATGTATATCATAAGGAAGCGCTACACGCACATAATAACCGTTGAATTTTTTGGCGTAATATAAATATGCTTTCTCATTCGATGAAGAAACCCGGATATCACTGCCGCTGTTTTTCGTACGCGCCTCTATGATCTCCGGCCGCATCCGGTGGTTCTCCATATCCGATACGTTATCAATCGTATTATCATAAAGTATGTTTCCTTCGTTATGGATCCATGTCAGTCTCAGATTATACGGTAATAACCCCTTCAGACTGTCTAACCCGTACGATTGGGCCGCTTGCAGGACAATGGCTCTGTTTACAATATCAGCGTAGGTATCCAGGCGCTCTTCCAGAATTTTTGTTTTGTAGTCTTTTTCCTGTGAGCGCTCAAGAAGCACAATACCTGTCGTGAATAATGAAAAGATAATGACAAAACTGCCTGTTAGTTTTCGTTTGTAACCTAATTTCATCGTTTTTTTCATTTACATTGAAATTACACGGGATCCTTATATATTGAACCGATAGCCAAAGCCGGAGGTATTTGATATTAGCCGGGCGTAATCTCTCATCTTTTTGCGTAAGCGTGTAATGTGCACATCAACGGTCCGTTCCGTTATGTAGGGATAGTCTTTCCATATTTCATCAATGAATTCATGCCGGGGTATGACCCTGTTCTGATGCCGGATGAGGTATACAAGTATTTTAAATTCCGTTTTTGTTAATGCGACCTTTTCATTATGAAGGGTGATGATTTTCAGATTAAAATCAACGATCAGGTTTTCGAAAATAAACTGATCGGGTTCAACGATATGCCGACGTTTCAAAACCGCTTTTACGCGGGCGATCACTTCCTTGATTGAAAAAGGTTTGGATATGTAATCGTCGCCACCGACAGAAAATCCGGTCAGCATATCATTTTCCGTTTCCTTTGCCGTCAGGAAGATAATAGGGGTCTGGTTGTTCTGATTACGTAATGTTTCCGCAAATTTATATCCCGACATGCCTCCCATCATGATATCCAGTAAGATGAGGGAGCAACCGGGATTTATTTTATTCATGGCGTCTTCCGCCGATTCTGCGCTGATTACGTCAAACCCTTCGCTTTTCAGGTTGAACTCAAGCACTTCCCGGATAACCGGTTCGTCGTCTACGATAAGTATTTTTTGTCGCATAATCATGTAGGTTATACTTTTCTTTTATGCCAAAATTAGTCATTTTATGGTAGAAACCATTATTTCCGACCGGTATGTTTTAAAACTTTTGCATCAATATAGAAAACAATGTCTTCTACAATGTTACTGCAATGATCGCCAATACGCTCAAGTTTCCTTATCAACAGGTATATTTTCAGTCCGCACCGGATGAACCCGGAATCCTTCCGCATATAATCCGCCAGAATATCCAGAGCGTTTATATAGATCGTATCAATCTCATCATCTTTCGACAGGATTTTCCCGGACATTTTTGTGTTTTCCGATTCAAGGGCGACGAAACTGTCCGACAGCATACCGATCAGGGTCGTGAACATTTTTTCGATCTGTAACTCTTCAATGATTTGCGGATCGGTGTTGTTGCAGTCGTCTTCGATGACATAACGTGCGATTCCCTCGCAAAAGTCGCCGATCCGTTCGAGGGTATTCCCTATTTTTATGAGCGAAAGGATCAGCCTTAAATCAATGGCAACCGGGTTGTATAACGCAATGTAATTTTCGCAGTCGCAATCTATTTTCAGTTCAAAGGCGTTCACCCTTTTTTCACGGCTGGCTACCTCGCGGGCCACCTCTACATCGCAGTTCAGGAATGCCTGTTTCGATTTTTCCAATTGTGATATGACTAATGTCCACATCTGGCTTATTTCTTCCTTGAGCGCCTGTAATTCTTTTTCCGTATGTTTCATATTTTTATTCTTTGTTTTATCCGAATCGTCCGGTGATGTAATTCTGTGTCTGTTCCTTTTCGGGATTTAAGAAGATCTTTTTTGTGTCATCATACTCGATAAGTTCCCCCTGCATGAAAAATCCGGTCTTACCGCTTACACGTGCGGCCTGTTGCATATTATGCGTAACAATAACGATTGTATAGTCCTTTTTCAGTGAGTAAATAAGATCTTCAATCTTTGATGTTGAGATCGGATCCAGCGCTGAGGCCGGTTCGTCCATTAACAGGACGGAAGGCGAGACGGCCAATGCCCGTGCAATACATAACCGCTGTTGCTGCCCTCCTGACAATTCGAATGCAGACTTTTTTAATTTGTCTTTTACTTCGTCCCATAACGCAGCGGCGCGGAGTGATTCTTCCACTCGCCGGATCATATATGACTTATTCCCGATGTGGTTTACACGCAGTCCGTAAGCCACATTCTCAAAGATAGACTTGGGAAAAGGATTCGGCTTCTGAAATACCATACCGACCTTCTTGCGGAGTTCATCCACCTGAATGGATTTTTGATAGATATCCGTGCCGTCGACGATACACGTTCCGGTCATGCAGGTGTTGTCAATCAAATCATTCATCCGGTTAAAAAGTCGCAGGAATGTCGATTTGCCACAACCCGACGGCCCTATAAATGCAGTGACGGTATTCGGTTCAATTTCCATGCTGATGTTTTTAAGTGCATGAAAATCGCCATAATAAAAATTTACGTTTTTTGCTTCTATCATAATTAATTGGTTTTCACTTTGCCTCCGAAATACTTTCTTAATGATGTTGCCAGTATATTTATTATCAGTACGATGAAGATGAGCACTAATGCTGTTCCATAGGCAACCGGACGGGAGGCTTCGAGATCCGTACCGCTCGTTGCAATCACATACAGATGATAAGGTAAAGCCATTACCTGGTCAAAGATACCGGAAGGCAGCTTGGGCAGGAAATAAGCGGCTACCGTAAAAAGGATCGGGGCCGTTTCGCCCGATACACGGCCTATTGACAGGATCATACCGGTTATTATGTTGGGAAATGCCATGGGCAGGATCACTCTGCGGATCGTTTGCAGCTTGCTGGCTCCAAGCGCTAAACTTCCTGTCCGGTAAGCGTCGGGAACCGCTTTTAGCGCTTCTTCTGTTGTTCGGATGATCAAGGGTAGAGATAGCAGGCCAAGCGTAAGGGAGCCTGCCAGAATAGAATCTCCGAATCCGAATGCGTTTACAAATAATGCCATACCAAACAGTCCGAAAACAATAGAAGGTATGCTTCCCAGATTATTGGTCATGATACGGATAAATTTCACGATCATACCGTTGCCCGCATACTCATTAATAAAAATACCCGACATAATACCTACCGGAAAAGCGAAGACCGAACTGCCCACGATGAGGTAAAAGGTGCCGGCTATCGCAGGAAAAATGCCGCCGGAAATCATCCCGTCAGCCGGCGCTGAGGTCAGGAACTCCCAGTTGATAACGCCGATACCGTTGTAAATGATAAAGCCCAGTATCCAGATTAAAATGCCGACCACCAGCCCCCCTAATATGCGAAAGACAGTAAATGCAAGTGTTTGGGATTTCTTTTTGTCCATAATCTTATAATCCTTTGTTTTTCTGCTGCTGTGAAATCATTTCTGCCGAAATGCTGATGATCAGGGTAAGGATGAAAAGGACGGAGCCAAGCAGGAATAATGCCTGATAGTGAGCGCCGCCCGAAGGGGCTTCTCCCAGTTCGGCAGCGATCGTGGCCGGTATGGTACGGACCGGTTCAAGCAGGGTATGAGGGATGACTGCCGCATTGCCCGTAACCATCAAAACTGCCATTGTTTCTCCGATAGCCCTCCCGATTCCCAGTACGACGGCGGCCGAGATACCGGACGAAGAATATGGAATGATGACCCGGTAGATGGTTTGCCAGTGGGTCGCTCCAAGTCCCAGACTTGCCTCCCGCATCGTTTTCGGAGTACTGCGCATAGCGTCTTCCGCAACGGTGATAATGGTAGGCAACGCCATGATCGCTAAAATGAGGCTTCCCGCCAAAGCGGTTTCTCCGACAGGCAGCCCCAGTGTGCGTTGTACCAGGGGCACGAACACAACTAATCCGAAGAAACCGTAAACTACCGACGGGATACCCGCCAGAAGCTCGATAGTGGGTTTCAGGATTTTACGTGTATGTTCCCCGGCCAGTTCCGAGAGGTAAATGGCAACACCCAAGCCCAGCGGCAAGGCGATTAGTATGGCAAAAATGCTGACCCATAATGTTCCCAAAAGAAGGGGGAGTATGCCGAACTGGGGCGCCGGCGTGGCGGTGGGAATCCATTCTTTTCCGGTCAGGAAGTCTGCGGCAGAAATGTTTTCGGATTTCAGGACGACTACATCAGGGTTGTCTTTAGGGAAATAGCTGTCAGGCAATAAGGCTATTATATTTTCATTTTCTGTGATGATTTCTCCTAATTTCATGGGAAGCAGTTCATAGTCGTTTCCGAACGCTTCTTCTGCGTAGAGTTCGAATATTTCATCAAACCGGAACAGCATTATTTCAGTATCTTTTCCCCCGACTTCTTTCCAGGAGGAGATCTCCCCGTCGAAAATCTCTTTGATCTGTATTGAACGGAGTGACGTTACCGGATTTCCGGCATTTACACAAAGCGAATAACCTTTATCAACCACCGGATTGCGGAATAATCCGAATCCTTCCTTAAATAAAAACAGGATGATCAGCAATATAACGAGGCTTGTAACGCCTCCGCTAAGCGTGAGCAATCCTTCCGTTATCCGTTCGACGATCTTTCTGAACAATTTCATTTCACTGCGATAAACCCTATTTCCGAAACGATCTTTTGCCCTTTCTCTGATAATACGTAGTCAATAAATGGCGTTACTTTATTTTCCGAAGCGGTTACATAATAGTAATATAACGGGCGTACGACAGGATAACGGCCGCTCTTTGCATTGGCGACTGTGGGTTCTGTGTATGTTTTACCGCTGTCATACGAAATATGTACCGCTTTTACTTCTCTATTCAGATAGGCAAGACCTACGTAGCCGATCGCTCCTTTTGTCTGACTGACCGATTGGATGATAGCGCCCGTGGCAGGCATACTCATAATCCCGTTCATGTAATTCTTATTTTTCAGTGCGCTTGTCTTGAAAAATTCGTATGTACCGGACGATGTTTCGCGTGAATACGGGATAATTTTTAAATCCTCTCCCCCGACTTCTTTCCAGTTTGTTATTTTTCCGGTAAAAATACCTTCCAGTTGTTCACGCGTCAGGTTAGAAGTCTTGTTTGAAGGGTGAACGATGACCGCCAGCGCATCGTAAGCGGCTATGATTTCTTTTACAGACTTACCCTTTTCCTGTAATTTCTGCTTTTCGTCGAACTTTATTTTACGGGAAAGCTGTGCGATATCCGTCGTTCCTTCCAGTAAAGAAGAGATCCCCACCCCGCTACCTCCTCCCGTAACAGTAACCGTTTCGGAAGGGTTTGTTTTCATAAAACTCTCCGCCTCTTTCTGCGACAAAGGCAACATAGTATCCGATCCTTTTATCTTTTGACCCG
>JAIRKN010000151.1 GCA_031260095.1 Tannerella sp.
CTATCTGCACCCCCTGACCGCCATCGCCCCTGCCGGATATATCCTGTGGCAAAACATCATCAATTCCCGTCAACTCTATAAAAAAGGAAAAAGCCAAAATGATCCCCAACGAGCCATAAATCCACAATCCGATGATTTATCCGTTCCGGCAAAAATACAGGAGTAGCTCAAAAACTTCCCGGCGCGTTTCTTTGAGTTACCTGCACGCCGTGTAATTCTGTGATATTATTCTACCGGATTGCTCCTCCTGCGGCTTCACTGCTCCCCCCCCACCCCACCCGTCATGACGAATAGTGAAAGCGTCGCCGCAAGGACGGGCAAAGCCTCTGCCACGGCGGACAAGGCCTCGTCATGCCCCCACCCGTCATGACGAGGCGATAGCGGCGGGTTATGCCGGCGGTGAAAATCAAAGAATAGAATAAAATTAGATACGTCAGCCCTGTACTGAGGATGAAGTTTTAGGGATTAATCCCGGTTGTTTTTACAGAATTGCCTTTGATATCAAAATTATCACAAGACTTTTCTTAACTTAATCAACGCAACAGGATCATTTTTTTTATCAACCCTCCTTTCTGTTTCATACGGAAGATAGCCTAATTTCGAATACAAAAGTAATCCGTTCGTATTTGTATTAAAACAGGAAAGATGAAATTCAGATGCGTGGTATTTTTCAATACCTGTTTTTTCCATTGCTTCAATCAGATACCTGCCAATTCCCTGATTGCGGAAATCTGCACTTACTACTACGTTTCCGATTGAACAGTATTCATTTTTCTTTACTTCATAAAAATTGGCAAAACCAACCGCCTCTCCGTTTTTCAAAACAACAATTGAATCAAAGCGGCTATTAACAGTCACCTCCAGTTGATCCGGTGTAAAGGGATATTCGGCTTTCGGAAACATAAAAAACAACTCTTCTTCATTCTGAGGAAGCTTGCAGATTTTTTCAAAATCAGACTTTTCTACAGTTCTGTACGATAATCCTTCAATCGTTTTCATATCTTTTTTTAGTGGTGATATTGACGGTAATTTATTGCACCCTCTTTTATTTGATATTGTAAGTGGATTTGTGCAAAAAATCGGCTAATTCGGTATCATTTGTGAACATTTTGATTTTTTGGGGAGGGATGGGGTTACCAATATACACATGGATCGTCCGGCCTTTTTTATTGAAGGCTTCTTTGGCTACACGTAATACGCGGAGTTTCCAACTGATGCGTCCCAAGCAGTAGAAAAGCCCGGAATTGAGACAGTCAAAGTAGACCGGATATACCGGAACATTGGCTTTACGTATCAGGCGGATGACACTGTGTGTCCAGGGTAAATCTTCGACTTTTTTTTGTTTTTTATCGTAGAACGACATGGCACCGGCAGGAAAGAATCCCATGGGGTGTCCGTTTCGTAACCGGATAAGCGAAAGACGTATGCCGTTTACGTTTTGTTTACGGCTTCCCTGACTGTCGTCTGTTCTGGGTATGACATGAATAAAATTATCTTCCATAGCCGAGATATGTGCCAGAATCTCGTTGACCATTACGCGAAAATCGGGACGTATGGAAGCGAAAATATCAATCAGGATAATACCGTCAAGAGAGCCGATCGGGTGGTTGGATACGGTTATAAATGCTCCTTCGGGTAGTTGTTGCAGGATTTCACGGTTATGAACTTCATAGTGGACATCCATTAACGGATCACTCAGTATGGCGGATGTAAAGGCTGAGCCTCTCAGTTGATAATGGTTTGCATGAATTTGGTTAACCTTGTCCATATCCAACCATCGAAATATTTTTTTTAGCAGCCAGGTTCCCAGGCGCGTCTTAAAAAAAGACACTTTCCCCCGGATCTCTTCTATGTCTAATACCGTTTTTTTCATTGTTTCATTTGCCGGCAAACGATGCGCAAATCTTTTCATGCTTATGAATAGATATTGCCAGGATAATATTTAACATGAGAATTTCATATAGAAAATAGAACCATACAGGTCCTGTCAGTACAACAATAAACAACACGATTGTGCGTCCGTTAAAAGTCATCAGGTCTATCCACCTTTTCATCAAGCGCTTGCTTTTTTGCCTGAATTCTATTCGTATATCGTCCGGTATGTCATCGTCGTATTTTGAACGAAGATCTTTCAGCATCTGCTGGAGTTTAGGGGTAACGGCTTCCTGGAATGAGGTGTAGCCCATATATAAAAAGAACAGGACTTTTCCCGGTCCGTTTTTCATTTTTCCGTATCGACGCCGGATGTCGTCCATATTATGAAATTCCTGCCCTTTTTCCTTACTGACAAAATAGAGATGAAGCGTTTTGTAGTAATCCGTTATGTTAGCCTGCACCAGATGCGACAGTCCGGACAGTACTGCCGGGATGAAGAACAACCAGGTACCGTATTCATTTTTCAGTTTTAGCGCCAGAAAAACGTAGATAAGCGTGAACCAGATATCGCCGGCAATACCGTCAAGCAGGCGTCCTATTTCGGATTTAATACCGGTAAGGCGCGCCAGTTGACCGTCTACGCAATCCAGTATATTGGCAATAATCAGACTGATAATGCCAAGCCATATAAGTAAACGGTCGTGTTGGTAAAAGAGAGGGCCTGCGGCAGCGCCGACAAAGATAGACAGGAGGGTGATCATATTGGGAGTAATACCCGTATTACGCAATATTTTTGCGATACAAAAACCAACAGGACGATAAAACCATTGATCCGGATAATTTTCCGTTTCAATGGATTTAAGCGACGCTTCGTATTCTTTGTTTAATGTATAATTCATTCTGTTATTTATAGGAGTATCCTCCGTCGGCGATAATTATTTCTCCGTTGATGTATGTGTTTTCGATTAATAATTTATATATTCCTGCCAATTCGTCAGGATCACCAAAACGGCCCAATGCGATTTTGCTTTCTATGCTATGACGGATTTCGGCCGGTTTGTTGGTTTGCCATTCGGTGTCTACAAATCCGGGAGCTACGGCATTGACCCGTATTTCGTACGGAGAGAGGAACTTCACGAGATTTTTTACCAGTGCGTGTATAGACGCCTTTGTCACTCCATAAGACAGTGACATAGCGTGAGGCAGGATCCCCATTAGGGAACCGGTGAAGACGACACTTCCTCCCCTGTTTATCTCGCCCAGAAGGCGCTGAAGTAAGAATACCGGGAAGTGTACATTGGCAAAAAATACACGCTCCCAGTCATCGTATTTCATTTCTTCAAAGCTGTCACGGCATGTGAGTCCGGCATTAAAGATAAGGACATCCGGTTTTATTCCCCTGTTTTGGATATGATGAGTGATGATCTCTATCGTTTTTTTGTCGGAACTGTCCGCTCGTAATGCAATTACATCATTATCATATTCATTGCGTAGATCTGCACATAACTTTTGCGCCATGATCGTATCTGTGGCGTAGGTCAGTATCAGGTTATAACCCATTTTTCCGAGACATCGCGCGACCGACTTGCCGATGCCTTTGGTTCCACCTGTAATTAGAGCATATTTTGACATAAATCTTTACTTTTTCTGTTTTACGGGAACAGGGGGTTGCTCCGAACTCTTTTTAGCCGTAGAGGAAGTTTTTCCGGCTGCGGCTTCTTTTATTTTAAATCCTTTTACGGAAGACGGCTTGGCGCTGCGTTCCTTTTGCAGGGATTTTTCATAAGAATCATGAATCGTTTTCTTTATCGAAGAAGATGATACTCCAGAGCCGTAAGGGAAATAAAAAACTTCAACTCCCAGTTCTTTCAGGTAATCATATTTGCCAAACCAGTCGTCTCCTACGACGAATGCGTCAATGTTCAGTTTTCTTACAATTTCAGTATGGTCAAGTGTACGTTGAGGGATTACAATATCCGGTGTTTTCAACGCTTCTATAATGTGGATTCTTTCTTCAAACGGAATAATTGGCCTCTCTTTATAGGACGCGACCAACTCATCCGTACTGACACCCACAATGAGGATCTCACCCAGGCTTCGTGCATAATTGATCATGCGCAAATGATTGAAATGGAACATGTCAAACGTTCCAGATGTATATACGATTATTTTATCTTTTAGCATACAAATAGGTTGATATTTAATAATAAGATTAATAATTTTTTCAGGAAGCAAAGGTTGTCAACCGTCGCCTGTCAGATCCAGTTTCTCCTGGTCTCCGCTCCTGTCCACGTATTGCTTGCGCAAAGGATTAGCGGTTGCAACCTGAAATCTTATCCTGTTTCTGTATATGTCGATTAAAGTATAAAGCGCATGTCGGAAAGAACTTTCGGATGCTTTGTTTTTTCCGGCTATATTGTATGCCGTACCGTGTGCGGGAGATGTGCGTATGATAGAAAGTCCCGCCGTGAAGTTTACCCCGTCTTCCATTGCCAGCGCTTTGAAAGGCGCCAGTCCCTGATCGTGATACATGGCCAGGATCCCGTCGAAAAGCTGAAAGGACTGTGCACCGAAAAAACCGTCTGCCGCATAAGGGCCGAATACGGAAATCCCCGTTTTATCCGCTTCATCTATAGCCGGTTTTATAATATTTATTTCTTCGTCTCCGAGAAATCCGTTATCACCGGCATGAGGATTAAGCGCCAGTACGGCTATACGCGGCCTTAAAATGCCAAAATCTTCACGAAGAGATTGATTGAATGTTTTCAGTTTTTCCATAATACCTGCGGTGGTCAACTTCGGTTTTACTTCGGATAAAGGGATATGCCCTGTAACTAATGCAACCCGCATATCTTCGTTCAATAGGATCATCAGTGATGGATAGTTCCGGTCGCCAAAGTTTTTTTCCAGGTATTCGGTATGTCCGGGAAAATGAAATTTTTCATTTTGTATATTATGCTTGTTGATAGGCGCTGTCACCAACGCATTGACAACGCCTTTCTTAAGGTCTGTGACAACCGCTTTCAGGGACTGCCGTGCAGCTTTTCCTCCCGCTTCAGTTTCTCGTCCCGGCTCTGTGGGAGCACTGTCGTCAACACAGCGTATCAGGTTCAGTTTACCCTGAATGGCTTTGCCTGCATCTTGTATGATATGGATTTCCGGGGGCGTTATTTCCGCCTCTTCCAATAATTTGCTATAAAATGAGGCAATTTTGGAGGAGCCATACAGGATCGGAATACAAAGCTCAAATATCCGGGGGTCGGCGAATGATTTCAAAATAACTTCATACCCGACACCATTTGTATCTCCCTGTGAAATCCCAATCTTAATCAGTTTTTCTTCCATATATTATTCATCCTTTGCGTTATCTACCCGTTCGGATTCCTGCTCGCCGGAAAATCGTGTCGTCTGTAATGCAGCTTCCAGTCGGCGGATATAACTTTTTTTCTCTTTTTGCGGTTCGTATACAAAACCTTCCGTAACAATCACACGTTTATTTTTTTCATCTACCCGGGCATAGCTTACGAACGGGCCGCCCATCATATCACCGCCTTCCATACGCCATAATCCGCGTAATACGCCACAGTATTTGCCGTGTAATGTGGTTGCGGAATAATCAACGACACGTTTTTCTGTTGACATATAAGAGCCGGGAAATGCGCCGGGAAGCATGTATTTGGCTACCGAATCACGTTTGGCTACCAGATAATCGAGCGTGAAAGTGTTCTTATCTACAAACGGAAAACTGTAAATGAGCAGATCCATACGTCCGTTGACCGCGTTGTTTGAGAACCAGAGGCAATCCATCGAGTCCTTGAAAGAAGTTATATCAGACGGCGCATTTAATGTAATGTCGAACTTAGCATTCGCTTTTTCCATGACAATGGGGCTATATGTTTTGTACAGAAAATCTCTCGTCCGTTTCATTTCTTCTTTGGTATAGTATTCTACAAGTATACGCGGATTTTCCGTCAGAAATGTTTCGACAGCTTCTTCATCCGGCGCGTTGAGATAAACAACCGCCTGTCCCTTGGCCCATTTGTCGGCTTCTTTCAGCGCCGATACTTTGGTATATAGGCTTTTATTAATGTTTACAATCAGAATATTCCGTACATATCTGAGCAGACCGTCGAACTGATCCGGTCTTACGTATGTAATTCTCATAGACGATTCCGCTTGTGGCAGATAAGGCACCGGCGAGGTCAATTCTTCTTTTACGGCAGAACCCGTAGTGCCGTCCCATGTTGCTTTGTCCATCACAACAACGACTTCATAAGCAATACCTGTTGCACGTGTAACGGATGAACCGGAATTACATCCGGTAAATCCTGCAATCAAGGATAGGAATGTAGTGAAAATAAAAGGTTTCATATCGGATATTTTTTTTTATATGTGTAATTCTTGTACAAATGTAATATATAAATGGAAAAAGAGAATCATTTTTTGCTATTTTTTGTGGTGGATAACATGCCGCACGCGGCAAAAATATCTTCTCCTCTGGAGGCGCGTATGGTACACGTAATACCGTTCTCATTCAATAAATCTCTGAATAATTCCATTTTTCTTTCATTACAGCCTCTCAGTTTTACTCCGGGGATGACATGAAAGCGTATCAGGTTTACACGGCAGGAAATGCCTTTCAGTAGGCGTGCCAGATCCTTTGCATGACGTTCGGAATCATTAAGCCCTTCGAAGAGGATGTATTCGAAAGAAACCCTTCGTTGATGTGAGAAATCACAGGAATGTAACAGGTCTATGATACTACCTGCGGGATATACCTTTTCGACCGGCATCAGCGACAGCCTCTCTTCATGATACGGAGAATGGAGACTGATAGCTAAATGGCAATTACTTTCATTCAGGAATCGTTTTATGCCGGGTGCGATCCCGATAGTAGATACGGTGATCCGCTTTGGACTCCATGCATATCCGTAGGGGGCGGTTAATATTTCAAGCACTTTGAACAATTCATCCGTATTATCAAGCGGTTCTCCCATGCCCATGAAGACGATGTTTGTTAACTTTCCGCTTTCCGGTACGGATTGTATCTGGTTAAGGATTTCGTTCGCCGTAAGTTGTGCGGAGAATCCTTGTTTTCCCGTCATGCAAAACAGGCAATTCATCTTACAACCAACCTGTGATGAAACACACAGGGTTGAGCGATCTTTTGACGGGATATAGACGGATTCGACAGAGCGAATTCCATCACCGGCGGCAAACAGGTATTTCACGGTCCCGTCAGACGAGCGGACGGTTTCAGACGGTACTTTAGCGCCGACCTCGTAATGTTCAGCCAATAATTTGCGCTTGGTTGCCGATATGTTCGTCATTTCGTCAATAGAAAAGACTTTCTTTTTATAGAGCCAATCGCTAAGCTGTTTGGCCGCATAGTCCGGTAATGACACATGGGATACAACTACTTTCAGTTCTTCGAGAGTCATCCCCAACAAACGTTCCTTATTTGGCCGGAGCCGGTTTTCGGTTTTCATTTCTTTTAATATGATCTAAAAATCCACCTCCTGTATATGATTTCTTTAATTTATAACAAAAGCTGCCGCACAATAAGTATTGAACGACAGCTTTTTATTTTTTACAGATTAGAATCAATAAAAACGGATACGGTTATCTTCAACATCAGCTTCCTGTTGCATATAACGTAGCGCATAATTTCCGATCCGGTAAGAATTATTGGCCTCAATCATGTTTTTTTGCCGGTTTTCATCGTAAGTATTATTATCTTTCGTACGATTAATCACTTCGAATACGTAAACGCCGTTATTACCGGCAACCGGTTCGCTTACCTTGTTTAACGGAGACATGGCAATGAGTGCGTTTAACTTCGGCTCAACACCGATGTTTGTAATACGCGACGTTGCCATAGTGATAAACCTGACCGTGTCGGGAGTAGCGGACATGGCGTCTGCATAGGCCGCTATGGATGACAGATTTTTCGCTTTCAGGTTTGCTGCGATTTCTTCTCCTTTTTTCTTTGCTGCCAGTTCTGCTTTCAGTTGAGGAGTAACGGACGCTAACGACTGATACCCTTCCGGAAGTTTCCCTTTGTGGGCTGCAACTACAAACTTATCATCACATTCATGAATATCCGATACTTGTCCTTTTTTATTGTTGAATGCCCAGCGAACCACCTGACGCGCACCGGTGATATTACCGATTACCATATCCGTACTGTAAACGCGCGCATTTGAAACCAGATTGTAGCCGTTGTCTTTGGCTGCGGCTTCCATTTTCTCCACGCTATTATTGTTGGCGATAAACTGATTAAGCGCATTGTAGAGCAGGCTGCGTGTCGTGGAACTGGGGGTAACCGTATATTCAATGTCGGCTACTTTATATTTCGGTACGTTTTTCGTTCTGTCGGTTATTTTCACAATATGATATCCATAAGTTGATTTAACTATTGCACTTTGGCCGACAGGGAGTGAAAATGCCGTCTTCTTAAACTCTTCATTCAGTCCCTGTAATGCTCCTGCTTCTGTGATCCATCCCATCTCGCCATTCTTTTCGACCAATTGATCGACCGAGTGGGCTTTTACAATTTCTGTAAAGTCAGCTCCCTTTTTTATCACATTCAATAAGCTGTCCGCATAAGCTTTTGTTTCCGCTTCGGTTGCACGTGAAGCAAGCATCATTTCCAATACATTGACCGAGTCCGGCGCTTCCGTTTTGTCCACCAGCTTAAGGATACGGTATTTATTATCTTTGAAAACGGGACCTTCTATATCACCAATTTCGGCTGTTGTAATAAAATTAATCGCGTCCTGGTCCGTACCGAATCCGCTTACGGAAAAGAATGCATTGGTATATTTGCGTTCGGATTTTTCGTTTGTGAGGGCCGCTACATTTTCAGTCGTTTCCAGTTCGGCTTTTATCGCATCCATTTCTTTGGACACACTATTATAATCTTCCTGGCTGGGGACGATATCGACTGCGATATAGTCGATGATGCAGGTTTCGCTCTGGCGAAACATTTCTTTACGCTCCCTGTAAAGTTTTTCTATTTCAGACGCCGGTATGTTGATTGTTGAATCGGCAATGTTTGAAAACGATTCCATTACATATACTACATCGGAACTTTCCACAGAATTATTGAATGCGTCTTTGGCGTCCAGCGAATTGGCTACAACAGCCTTATTGAGCAACGTTGTATATTTCTCCGTCATACGGTTGCGTTCGATATTTTTTTCCCAGAACAGCCATAATGTTTTGTAGGGCATTAGCTGTGCCTGCGTACTTTCCGGGAAACCGTCAATATTCTTTATCTGGTTCAGGAAGTTGATCACTGCGCTCCGGTCAAAAGTTCCGGTCTGTGGGTTTTGGAACATCGGCATCTGAAGCAGTACAGGCGATATGTTTTCTCCTTCCACCATGTCCGTCATTTCTTCCGGAGTGATATACATGCCCAGTTTTTCAAGACGCGGCTCAAGCACATTTTCCATGATGATATTTTCATATACGGCCTGCCGAATCTGATTGGTATAGTTTTCATTAAGTGTCGATGTACCCATCTGTATCTGGTATACTTCCGTCAATTCATTTTCACGGGCAATATAATCCTGATAATCTATCGCGTTACCATTAACGACGACCACGTTGTTCTGATTCCGGTTAATAAAAGAAGAACCTGAATTTAAAAGATCTCCTATGATAAACGCAAATAAGGCGATCCCTACAACGGTGACCAGAAGACCCGCTTTTTTCCTGATTTTTTCCAGTGTTGCCATTCTATATTTTAAAATTACAGTTAATATTCAATCAAACAGAATCTTATTATTTGGAAAACATAAAAGATTCTTATTTTAAAGGCGCAAAGGTATAAAAAAAATGAAAACGAACATAAAGAAACTTCTTTTTTTTTCAGGAAGAATCAGCTTTGTCTTTTTCTTTTACTTCTAATAAAAGAGAATTGCCGGCAGGATGAATAGTATCGGATGCATTTTCCGGTATGGGTAGAGTATTTGTTTCACGATCCGTAGAGTCTGCGGGAATGGAATCCGTACCTTGTTGATGCCGTTGCATCTCTACAGCAAAATTAGCGGTAGAATTATATATGGTATATTCACTCATATCCTTATTCGACAGAAATCCGATGCCGGTATTAACGTCTTCTCCTTTTGTGATTTTTACAAAGGAATCCGAATAAATCGTTTCTTTTTTTTCATCCCAGAACAACTGGGATGTTTCAAGACGTACACCTTCGGTGTTTGAGATGTCGACATGGCCATCCGCCTGCCACAGACCGCGCCGCTGAAAATAGCGGGCCGTATCAGCCCGGATACTCGCCTCTATATTAAACGCCGTATCAAATTTTTCGAGATATACGCCATCCGGGAAATACCAGTATGGTTCGGACGCTTTGTCGAACATAAGCCATGTGTCGGTTATGACCTTATACCGTGTGATTCCGGAATCAGATACAAGTGTATTGACATTTGTTTCTTTCAGTGTATACGAAGTTTCGGGATCGAATGTAACTTCCACCATTTCTTTTTTTTCCCCGCCACAGGAAACTAAAAAATAAAAAGGCATAACAATCATTATCAAAACGATTGCCATGCCTTTTAAAGGATTTATCCGAACGGAATCCGTCATATATGGAAAAGCGTCCGCTTTTTATCTGATTTTAACCGTTTCACCAATCCATCCTCCGATAGAGAATGACTCTCCCATATCAATTTCGGGATGCATAAATACTTCCTCTTTTGTCGGATAGTATTTCTTGTAGGTATTGATCAGTTTGCCGGCTTCTTCTGCTATAGACGGGTCTACCTGACGCGCTCTTTCCAATTTGTCCACCACTGCATAGTACACGCATTTTGTCAGGACCGGATCATCCGGGAATATGTTCTTTGCTCCGGATGCGTAACACGTTGCGATCAACAGGTAAGCACGCCCGTAATTCGGATTTTCGGTCAGACATTTCAGGCTGAGTTGTTTCACTTTGATCAAATTGTTTTGTTGCTGCGCCATTACCGCCATAGCATAATATAATTCCCCCTTAATTTCCGCATTGTCACTCATCTCTATCGCTTCATTATAATATTTTTCAGCTGTTGCGAAGTCCTTGTCTTTGAAAGCTTTGGATCCGAGTCCCATGGCTGATTCTGCGGTAGGTTCTATTTTATGCAGATATTCGGACGCCGTGAAAAAGGCTTCCGTTTCCCGGCAATTTACCCGGCGGAGTAACGTTAAGGTTTCTTTCAGAAATTCAAGATTCGTTTTATTTTCTTCTATTTTAGCGCCGTATATACTTTGCAATGTTTCGCAGTCTGCCGCGCCGCTTAACGTAAAATTCTTTTCAATTTCTACTTTTCTTGCCGTGACGTTTTCTTCATCTTTTGCATTATTTGCGGCTTTCGCAACTCCTATTTGCGTGTCCAGTATGGCGGAAGTTTTTAAAAAATCATTGACATACTGTGCCTTGTGTTTCTCCATATCGCTTTGCAGCAACTTGAATGAAGCAAACATATAAAGAGATATAGCCAAAGGTTCGGTTTTTTCATTGAATTCGTCGATCACTTCTCCCGTCCACTTATAAATTAGGGCAGGATCGGTATCTTCTCCTTTCAGTTGGTTGTAATTTTGCGCTTTGCGTGATACAATCCAATCTTTTCCATAACGATTGTCGTCCCCGAAATATTTGACACGGTCATCATACAATTTCATTAAATCATTGATAAGCGCCTCTTTTTTTGCCGCCTCATTTTCCTGTGAAATTTGCCAGTTTAAGATATCCACGCCATAACTATAAATATTTTTAGTTGACGCCGGACATTCGTCATACACAATTTTCCAGAAAGGATATGCATCTTTGAAATTTCCTGATTTGGCATACGGTATAAACAGGCTGATGTTGGTAAGACAGCGCAGGCTATCTTCGCCCGAACCGTATGGCGTTCCGTTGTCCACACCTTTTTGTGCATTTATGCTTGTCACGATGAATGCACTTAATACTAAAATAAAAACTTTGCACTTCATATTTTTGTGAATTTAAATTGTTTACAATCAATCTACTTTTCTCTTAAAAAACCAATACTCGTTAAATGTATAGCTCAATGTCATCCTCAAGTAATTTTCATCAATCATACCCTTTGCGTTCGGACTTACTTTCATATACTCAAAAGATACATTAATATAGGAACGTGCATCGCTTACCGGAAATCCGAACCCGGCGGTGGCTCCATACTCTTTGTAGCTGTTGCCGTTTACCTGAATATATGAATCGGAATAACTTACACCTAACCGGTATCTTACACGGTTTAAAAACGGCCGGGAATATAAATTAGGGATGTATTCGACGCCTGCTTTTAACTTTGAACGGTTTTTGAAACCGCCGCTTACTCCTTCGAACGTCGCTTTTTTCCATTCCTGATATGAAAAGTCAGCAGCGATGAGCCACTTGTTGTCCTTTACGTACGATAAGCCTAATCCGTATTCTGTCGGAATTTCGAACGATTTGCCGGTTATGGTATCGGTTACGCTTTCCGAACTGCTTACGTTTTCGTATACATCATTGTTCAGCCGTTTTTTCGGCGTGTAAGTAAGTCCTAATATGAAACGCCCCGTTTTGCTCAGCGGATGCGTGTATTGCAGTCCGAAATCAAATGTGACGTCGCTGAATTTGTACTCCTTTATACTTGTAACGCTTGTCGCATTGGATGAACCGTACTGAGTTACCGCCTGATGATCAATAGCGCCGAACAAATAATTAATATTCGCACCGGCAGAAAGACGCTTCTTCCATATATCCACAGACAATCCGGCATATAATTGGTTTAATCCTCCTGTTCCGGTAAACGTTTCCTGATAAACCTGTCCGTCGGAAGTATTTATGCTTTCAAAGTCATATCCTACATGTGTATAGGGTAATAATCCGGCGCTCATGGCAATTTGCCGGTAAAGCGGAAATTGCATGGCCATATATTCGACATTCCCGTTGACATTATTTTGTTTGTTAATTCCGTCATCATACCAGGATAATTGGGCCGATGCTCCGAAATCAAACAAAAATGTCAGGGAGTCCATACACGAATATGACGCAGGATTCATCGGATTAATCTGTTTGGATGAACGCAATCCGATCCCTACTCCCCCCATAGACCTTCCTGCCCCGAAGGAGCGATTGGCCAATTCTCCATATCCATATCGCGTATAAGGAGAGTTTGTGCTGTTTTGCGCCGTCAGAGAAAGGGCGGAAAACGACAAAAGTCCTGATACAATCATCAGATTAATTCTTTTCTGCATTATATTCTAATATTCTGTTTAAACCAATTAAAACCAGGTTTGCGTCTGCAAAGATGTGATTTTTAAGTCGTCTTTCAAAATAAAAAGAGTGACCTCCTGTTAAAAAAACAAAAATCTCGCCATACTTTGCCTTCAACGTATCAATATATCCATCCATTTCATAGACAATACCGTTCACTACACCGGCCAGGATTGCTGATTCGGTGCTTGTGCCGATAAACGGAACATCCTCTTTTTCTCTTATCAGAGGCAACTGCTTCGTGAATTGGTTGAGCGCACGGAAACGGGTTGTTAAACCGGGTGATATGTTACCGCCTTTATAGACTCCGGATGACTCAATTACTTCATACGTAATCGCCGTTCCGGCATCAATCACCAAAAGGTCGCATCCCGGATGTAAATAATTAGCCCCTACAGCAGCAGCAATCCGATCCTTGCCTAACGTTTCTTTTGTTTCATATTCCAAACAGATGGGTATTGGCGTGTATTCATTCAGCCATAAAAGGCGTTTTAAATACTCTTTCAATGAATAAACCAATAGCTCGTCCGTATCAGCAACAGAAGAGATAATTCCCTGTGTCGGATTATATTGCATAAGTATATCTTTAACAGAGGTTATATCATTCTTGTCTAAAAAAGCAAAAGAAATGATCTTTCCGCAGTCGAATACCGCTACTTTTAGCTTCGTGTTACCTTGTTCTACGATTAGATTCACTCTTTCGTGCATATATTAA
>JAIRKN010000203.1 GCA_031260095.1 Tannerella sp.
ATATAAGCGAAGGATCAGCGCTAAACCATGGCATAAGCGCATTATATTTTTCTTCATCTATTCCATATACTTCGCTCAATTGTGTAACAGAATAATAACCTCCTAAAAGATTCCGGTAATTAACGATCCGTTTTGAAAATGCGCTGCCAATCCCCGGCACTTTTTTCAATATCACAGTATCCGCCGTATTTAACTCGACGACAGTGCCTTTCGGAAATTTTTCCGTACGAACGTAGGTGGGACGGGAGGAGGACGTAAGCCGCTTCACCCGTTCCGGGACAGATTCGGAAGAAGGTGATGAAGAAGATAACCGACTTCCTGAGGAAGGTGCATTTTTCTTTGATAACGCAGGCTTCGCCGGCGATGAGGAAGATTCTCCGCCGGAGGGTTGGCTTGATAATCGTGAATCCGTCGCGATTGACACATTCTCGCTTTTCCCGCTATCGACCAATGTATCTGCCTGTCCGGTATTTGCTCCCGGTTCAGGTGGATCATTCCATATCAATATAATGCCTGCAACAGTTATCAGACAAAGCAATACGATCAGACTACGTCTTTCACCTTTTGAAAAATAGAAAAAATCACGCCACAACATTTTCAATGGTTTAATATTAATAATACATATAAGCGACATTACCGGAGTCATCCCGAAAACCTTATTGAGCCTTTTCCGAAAAATTGATAAGACCCAGTTCATTCAAAAAAATAAAGCCGATTGCAACCGGCGCTATATACTTCAAAAGAAAGGTATAAGAGCTAAAAAAATAAAACGGAACGGAGCCTTTATTCGTCAGTTCCGCTTTCAAAATTCTTTTATCAATATACCATCCTGCAAAAATACAAATCAACATTCCTCCAAACGGAAGCATCAACTTTGCTGTAATATAATCCAATAAATCAAAAAATGTAAGTCCGAAAATCGTAAAATTCTTCATTACTCCAAAAGAAAGAGAACATAAAACAGCCAGCAGGGCAGCGCCCGATGATACATATAATGCGGCGCGTTTACGTGTAATCTTGCGTTCTTCATGAAGGTAGACCGTCGCCACCTCATGAAGCGATATGGTAGAAGTCAGAGCCGCAACAGCGAGTAAAAGGAAAAATATACAGGACCAAAGATTACCTAAAGGTAGCTTTCCGAAAACATTCGGCAAAGTAATAAATACAAGTTCTACGCCAGCAGTCGGCTCAATTCCAAAATTAAATACGGCAGGAAAAATCATAATCCCCGCCAACACGGCCACTAACGTATCAATGACTGTAACTTCAAAGGCCGTACGCTGGAGGTTTGTCGTGTCACTGAAATAGGACGAATAGGTAATCAGACAACCCATTCCCACGCTCAATGAAAAAAAAGCCTGTCCCATGGCGCTTAACAGTACGGACGAATTTAATTTACTAAAATCCGGTCTGAACAGAAAATCAATGCCCGCTATCGCGCCGGGAAGCGTCAGGGAACGGACACAGAGCGCTATCAAAATAATAAAGAACACGGGCATCAGTAATTTGGACGAACGCTCTATCCCATTCTTCACACCGGTTGTAATAATATAATGAGTAACGCCTATGAACAGTAAAGTCCAGAAAATGGGCCGGAACACGCCGGAAGAAAAGTTTGAAAATTCCGTATTAAAATCGGCAGCGGATTTTTCACCTAATGACCCGGTTGCCGCCTGAAAGACATATTCCAACGTCCACCCGGCTATTACAAAATAAAACCCAAGAATAAGAAATGCCGCCAGCACTCCATTATAGCCGATTACAAACCATTTCGTATTCGGCGCAATGACATTGAAAGCGCCCGCCGCATTCCGCTTCGAATGACGTCCGATATAAAACTCGGCAATCATTACAGGTAAACCTAACAACAATGTACACAAAAGGTAGACTAATAAAAAAGCAGCACCTCCGTTAGAACCTAACATATATGGAAACCGCCAGATATTACCCAGCCCGACGGCGCTCCCGACCGTTACAAAAATTACTCCCAGGCGACTTCCGAATGTTGTTCTGTTTTCTCCGGCTTGTGACATATAAACAGTATTTTAATTGGTTATCATTCCATCTTTCATGTGAATAATCCGGTCGGCAAGTGTCGCCAGTTGTTCATCATGAGTAACGATCACGAACGTTTGCCCCATCTCTTTGCGCAAGTCGAAAAACAAAGCATGCAACTCTTCTTTATTTTTCGTATCAAGGCTTCCCGAAGGTTCGTCGGCAAGAATAACGGATGGATTATTAATCAACGCCCTGGCCACTGCAACCCGTTGTTTTTCGCCGCCGGAAAGTTCCGAAGGTTTGTGTTTTACCCTCTCTGTCAAACGTAAAAAATCAAGCAATTCTTTCGCTTTTCTTTCCACTTCCTCATACTTACGGCGAGCAATTAACGCAGGGATCATCACATTTTCAAGCGCGGTAAATTCAGGTAATAACTGATGAAACTGAAAAACAAAACCGATATGCCTGTTACGAAAAGCGGCACATTCTCTTTCAGGCAATCCGAATGGTTCTATCCCCTTAAATAAAAGGGTTCCCGAATCCGGCCGGTCAAGCGTACCCATGATCTGTAATAAGGTCGTTTTACCGGCTCCACTGGGACCAACAATCGCAACAATTTCCTTTTCATTAATAGACAAATCTATTCCTTTCAAAACCTGTAAGGAAGCAAAATTTTTAGTTATGCCTTTCGTTTCCAGCATTGTTTATATCTTTTATTTGCAAATATAGCCGATACAGAACAAAACACAAAATAATTCCACCTATTTTTATAGAAAAACCGCTACCTTACCAACATTTCGTTACAGGAATATATCAGCGATTATGAATGTGATGCCCTTTGATTTGCGTCGATTTTCAATTCAGGACACTCTGCCTTCTCCGATGCAGGCAGTTTCAAAACCGCCCCAATTCAACGGGTACGGGCGGGTTTGCAATGACGGAGGCGTGCGCCGCGTCACCAGCGAAGGTAGTGAATATTGCAGCGCCTGTGAAAGTCTGCGATCCGATCCGTTATTAACGGCCGCCGGTTGGAGATCAAACGTCGGGAAAGAATAGTCTGTTTTGCAGGCAAGGTATTAAACGTCCTT
>JAIRKN010000238.1 GCA_031260095.1 Tannerella sp.
CCTTCCGTCAACGGGTGGAACCAGTGTGTGTAATGGGTAGCGCCTATTTCCAGCGCCCATTTTTTCATACCTGCCGCCACCGCATCGGCCGTCGCCAAAGTGAGCGACGCGCCTTTGTCTATCACATTAATCAAATCCTTATATGCCTCGCCCGGCAAGTATCTGAACATTTTCTCCCGGTTAAAAACCATGCAACCGAAATATTCGGATGGACGTTTGTCCGGCGTTTCAACCTGAACAGGCTTCCTCTGGAATGCCTTTTCTACTACTCTGAATCTTAAATCTGACATCTTTCTTAATTGTTTAGTTATTATTGAATACATTAAATCTGCAAGCAATTGAATCTTTTCATCATTCTATAAAAGGAAGATGTTGTTTTTCTTACATATTTCCACTTGATCTTCCGGCCATATAGAAGCCTGTACCTCCCCGACATGGGCTTTCTGGAGGAAGAACATACACAGGCGACTCTGGCCGATACCTCCCCCGATGGAAGCCGGCAACTCGTCATTCAGTAACGCTTTATGGAACGTCAATCCGGTACGTTCCGTGCAGCCACAAATATCAAGTTGCCGTTTTAATGCTTCTTTATCGACACGTATACCCATAGACGAGACTTCAAAGGATGTCTTCAGCACATTATTCCAAAGAATAATATCGCCATTTAATCCTAAATATCCGTCTTCGTTCGGAGTGCTCCAGTCATCATAATCAGGGGCGCGACCATCCTGCTTTTCCCCGTTGCTCAGTTTGCCTCCGATACCGATCAGGAAGACTGCCCCGAATTTTTCGACCGCTTTGGATTCACGATCACGCGGCGAAAGGTTAGGATACATTTGTAGCAGTTCTTCCGTATGGATAAATGTGATATCTTCCGGCAAAGTCGGAGTGATGTGAGGGAATTGTTCATATACAATGATTTCAATTTCTTTAAAGATCGTGTAGATGCTCCTTACGGTACGTTTGAGGTAATCGACATTGCGGTCTTCCGTTCGGATCGTCCGTTCCCAGTCCCATTGATCAACATAGAGGGAATGCAGGTTGTCCAGATCTTCATCGCTACGGATTGCATTCATATCCGTATACAAACCATAACCGGGCGCTATCTGATAAGCGGCCAATTTCATTCGTTTCCATTTGGCTAATGAGTGGACGACTTCGGCTATCCGGTCATCCATGCAACGAATAGGAAATTTAACGGCGCGTTCGACGCCATTCAGGTCATCGTTAATACCCGTTCCCGCAAGAACGAATAACGGTGCGGTGATCCTGCGCAAACGAAGTTCTTGCGACAGTTTTTCCTGAAATGTGCGTTTCAGCATTTGAATAGCCAATTCCGTTGTTTCCGGCATCAGCGTTTGCTTGTAGTTTTTTGGAATAATTAATGACATACTCTTAATAGTTTAAAAATTGATTGTTTTATTATATAAGTTGTTTTTTGCATTTTCATATTACGGTTTTAACTGTAGTAGGCCGATTCTCCGTGTTCGTAGATATCAAGACCTTCTTCTTCTATCCGTGCCGGAACACGCAGGCCGTGTATCAGATCAAGTCCTTTGAATACGATAAATCCCATCGCCGCCGCCCACAGTCCTATAATCAGCGTACCGAACGTCTGTGCGCCCAGGAATCCGCCTCCACCGCCGTAGAACAGACCTCCTTCCGTGGCAAACAGTCCGGTCAGGATCGTACCTAAAAGTCCGCATGTGCCGTGTACGGAAGACGCGCCGACGGGATCATCTATCTTTAACACTTTATCCATAAATTCGACGGAGAAGACCATTGCAACGCCGCATATTCCGCCAATCAGGGCAGCTCCTATCGGTGATACAAGGTCGCATCCGGCGGTAATACCGACCAATCCTGCCAGGATGCCGTTCAGCGTCAGTGATAAGGATGGTTTTCCGTATTTCAGCCAGGAAGTGATGATTGACATAACGCCTCCTGCGCAGGCCGCCAGATTCGTCGTCAGGAAGACGCTTGATATGGCCGTGCGGTCGCCCTCGGTTGCTGCCGCAAGCTGCGAGCCGGGATTGAAGCCGAACCATCCGAACCATAAGATGAATACGCCCAGCGCTGCAACGGTAAGGTTATGGCCGGGAATCGCCTTCGACTTTTTGTCTTTTCCATATTTCCCGATACGCGGGCCGATCACGGCAGCGCCCACTAATGCCACCCATCCTCCGACGGAGTGAACAATCGTAGAACCGGCAAAATCGTGGAATGTCGTCCCAAATGTCTTTGTCATAAAACTTCCTTCTTCACCATTCATAAGCCATCCGCCACCCCATGTCCAGTGTCCTGAAACCGGGTATATGATGGTGCATATCAGAATGGAGTAGCAAATGTACATAGAAAATTTGGTTCTTTCGGCCATAGCGCCGGAAACAATTGTGGCTGCGGTGGCGCAAAAGACGGTCTGGAAGACCAGAAACCCGGCACTGGGCAATCCGCTGTCGTAGAAATCTATGTTGAAAAAATTAGGCATACCTATAAATCCCCCTGCTCCGAACATGATCCCGAATCCGACTGCCCAATATAGCAGCGACCCGAAAGAGAAATCACAAAAGTTTTTCATCAGGATGTTCGCCGTATTCTTGGTGCGTGTGAAACCGGCTTCTACGAGTGCGAATCCGGGTTGCATGAAGAATACCAGCATGGCGGCCAGCAGCATCCATACGGTGTTAAGTCCGAGGGATAAGTCGTTTACGGTAGTAGCGACGTCGTTATCCGCGGCGTCCTGTGCCATTACGCTTTTTGAAAAGAGGAGGATCATAAACAATGCGGCAAGTCCTCGTTTTGCAATTCGGTATATAGTATATTTTTTGTCCATAATATTATAATTTTAATTCGTTATTAGCTGTAAAAATGTTGCCTGTAATTATTTTTCCTGTTCTGCGTTGTACAATGCGATGTCGCCGCGTTCTCCCGTACGGATACGGATCGCGTCTTCGATAGGGATGACGAATATGCGTCCGTCGCCTATTTCCCCGGTCTGAGCGGCCGATATAATAGCCGTTACCGTCTTTTCCGCATTTTTGTCGCGCACGACAATTGAAATAAGTATACGCTCTATGGAACTTGTATCATACACTACGCCTCGATATATACGCCCCTGGCGTGATTTACCTATACCTCTCACATCATAGTAAGAGAACCATTCAATATCAACATCAAGAAGCGCTTCTTTTACTTCTTCGAATTTGGTTTTGCGGATAATTGCTTCAATCTTTTTCATTTTGCAAATAATTTTATTGTTTATACTGCGAATCACTTACAAGCTTACTCCGAATACGAAATAACATTTCTCTTCATAGGGATTGAAAGTTATTTTGGTGAAAGCGGGTATCACAAAAGATTCCGTTACGCGTATTTCTTTTCCTGCCGTTACTCCGATATTTACGATATTAAATTTATTGGAGTAAAGACCTTCCCACGGGGTCATGCCGACTTCAGCTTTCAGATCAAGTCCGCCCAGTTTGAAAGGCGCGCTTGCTTCGAGGTACGTAGAGTAAGCCCTGTCGCCGTCGGCTCTGTAGTCCGACCCGGAGAAATTCGTGTTCCACGCGATTGCGGCAGGTCCGAAATCGTATCCGACGGTCGCTTCAAAGATATGCGCTGTCGAATGTGCCCCATAATTGAAATAATTAGCGTCGTCGCCGCTGGTTGTAAACCAATAATCCGTGAGTGCGACACTGAATCCCCCGGCACTGTAGCCGATCGTAAAATCAAATTCTTTCGTGTCGAGAACGGAAAATCCGACAGATCCCCATGCCGTGAGGGAAAAACCACCCGCCGACAGCGACGCTCCCGGTTGTATGGATACGCCACCCAAATACTGTCCGCGCCAGATATAGCTGCTTACTAAATCTCCACCGGCCGAAACTTCCACTTTCTGTGCATTTGCCCAAGACGTGGTTACAGATAATGCTACTGTTAGCAGTGCTAACTTCTTCCATGTAATTGTTTTCATACTTTTCCTTTTTTAATTAAACTAATATCTATTTAAAAACCTGTTATGTATTATCTTCAAATTCGGTTGCATTATCTTTCGGCGGCCCCGGCGTTCTGTTTGCAGGATCAGGTCAGAGCCATTTTTTCAGTCGTTCTACGGCTTCTTCGGCATTTTCTCTGCTGCCGAATGCGGTAAACCGTAAATATCCTTCGCCGCTTGGTCCGAAACCTGTTCCCGGAGTTCCTACGATCGCAGCATCATATAGAAGTTGATCGAAGAATTTCCAGGACTTTGTTTTATTGGGGGTTTGCATCCATAAATAGGGTGCATTATCACCACCGAAAACGTTTATGCCACATGCTGTAAGTCCCTTCTTCAGTATTTTGGCATTTGCCATATAATAATCAATATTTTCTTTTACCTGCGCGGCCCCTTCCTGCGTATAGATAGCTTCTGCTCCGCGCTGTGAAATATAACTTGCACCGTTGAACTTTGTACACTGCCGCCGGTTCCACAGATAGTTCAACTGTACTTTCCCTCCCGCGAGCGTAAACCCGTTTAATTCCTTTGGGACGACGGTATATCCGCATCTTACACCTGTAAAGCCGGCTGTCTTAGAAAAACTGCGAAATTCTATCGCTACTTTTTTAGCGCCTTTTATTTCATAAATAGAATGTGGGATATCAGGATCCTGAATAAACCTTTCGTAGGCGGCGTCATACAGGATCAGTATGTCGTTTGCCAGGGCGTAATTTACCCACATCTTCAGTTCGTCTTTCGTCAGTGTCGTCCCGGTCGGATTATTTGGAAAACACAGGTATAAAATATCTATCCTGCGTGACGGAAGCTCAGGGATGAAATTATTTTCGGCCGTACAGGGTATGTATACGATGTTACTCCATTTGTTACCCTCATAGACCCCTGCACGTGCAGCCATCACATTGGAATCAATATATACGGGGTATATAGGATCCGTAACGCCGACACTGTTGTCGTGTCTCAATATGTCTCCGATGTTCCCGGCGTCACTCTTGGCGCCGTCGTTAATAAATATTTCATTGTGTTCAAGACTGATGCCGCGTGTTGCATAATCGTGTTTCAGAATAGCCTCCGTCAGGAATGAATAGCCCTGTTCCGGCCCGTACCCACGGAAAGTCTCTACTTTACTCATTTCATCAACCGCTTTATGCATCGCATCGCATACGGCTTTTGGCAATGGTCGGGTTACATCCCCGATCCCCAGACTGATAACTTTCGTTTTCGGATGTGTTACTTTGTAAGCGTTTACTTTCTTCGTAATCGTCGAAAACAAATAGCTGTCAGGTAATTTCAAAAAATGCTCATTCACTAATGCCATAAAATTGTTGTTTTTTTAATTGATCATTTGATTTGTTTTTTGCTTGTTTTTATGCTTATTTCTTTATGCCTGTATCCTACGGGCTGTCAATATCTCCTTCAAATACGGTTACGGCTTCGCCCGTCATTTGGATATGATTATTTTCATCCCACAGGATAGAAAGCGTTCCACCGTCCATAATGATATTTGCCTGTCGATCCGTTTTACCGTTTGTTGCGCAAACGGCAAGTGTGGCACATGCGCCCGTCCCACAGGCCCTGGTTATTCCCGATCCGCGTTCCCAGACCCTCATACGAACCGTGTTCCTGTCTTTTATTTCTGCAAATTCGACATTTGTCCGGTCGGGAAATGCCGGATGATGTTCGATAAGCGGCCCTGTTGTACCCGGATCAATCTCGTTGATATCATCGACGATGATCACAAAGTGGGGATTTCCCATAGAGGCAACAACCCCTTCATATTCCCGGTTGTCAACCTGTATGACCATTGATTTCTTTTCTACCTCAGGGATTCCCATATCTACTGTAATATTTTTGACCTCATGATTGTCAATGTGCAGTGTTAATACTTTCACACCGGATAATGTATCAAGGGTAATACTTGTCTTATCCGTCAGGCCCTGTTCATATACATATTTACCGATACATCTGCTTGCATTTCCACACATCATCGCTTCGGATCCGTCGGCATTGAATATCCGCATACTAAA
>JAIRKN010000248.1 GCA_031260095.1 Tannerella sp.
CAAAGCGGAAGATTACAGAAAGATGTTTGAAGCTACAGGATTGTTGTAACTATTCGTTTTTCTTCTCCGAAGCGATTCCCAGGAATGAAATCCCCTGACGGTTCACGGACGTAACGCTCATGGAGGTTGATCCGTCAGGGAAAATTTCAATTCTGAAAGAATACCGGTCTTCTTCGGTTTTTGTCTGAAATTCGATTGTCGCTTTCCCTTTAGAATCAAAAGATGATCTGTAATCCGTAATTGTTGATTCAAAACTCAGTCCGTCGCCACCGCCGTAAGGAACACTATAAGCTCTCCCGAAATAAGGAAGATGCGACTTCACCCGGTCGTTATTTATTTCCAATGAATACGGAGACGTCAACGTACGTGAACGACCGCTCATCGGCAACATACGATCTACATCCACTACAAATTCGCGATTCTCAATTGCCTTCTGCAATACGGCTTCTTTTGCGGCTTTTTCTTCTTTTGTCAAACCTTTTGATGAAGAACAGCCAATCATAAACATTGACAGTATAAATCCTGTCATCATAACATAATATTTCATCCTCTTGTTTTTTTAGAATTAAACATTTATAAAATAAGATCCATAATCATCTGTTATCCACTCTTTCCGGATAAACGTCATGATTCGCCAACCTGAAAGACGCCATGTCTTCATACTCCGTGGCCGGCTTTCCATAGTTACAATACGGGTCAATACTTATGCCGCCGCGCGGCAGAAATTTACCCCACACTTCGATATATTTTGGCTTCATCAACTTTATCAAATCTTTCATAATGATATTAACACAGTCCTCATGGAACGCTCCATGATTACGGAAGCTGAAAAGATAAAGTTTCAGAGACTTACTTTCCACCATCTTACGTCCGGGGATATAACTGATATAGATAGTGGCAAAGTCAGGCTGCCCTGTAATGGGACAAAGACTGGTAAACTCCGGGCAATTGAATTTCACAAAATAATCATTCCCCGTATGTTTATTTTCAAACGTTTCAAGCACGGAAGGATCATAATCAAAAGGATATTCCGTACCGGCACTACCCAGCTTTGTCAACGTTTTTTCCGCGTTTTCCGGATCTTTTCGTTTCATACGCAACGATTTTATTTATCAATAAGATGCAAATATAGCATTGCTTAAACGAAAGTCCTAATATTTGTCCTAAAAAAAATCCGTATAAGTAATATCGTGAATTACACTCCCTCCACGCAAACGGATATCACTCTATAACAACTTCCCGTGCAACCCGAATGAGCGACCGGCAAATGTAGCAATGATGGGGACGAGGCGGGTTTGGCGGCGGCGCGTTGTTCCGCCCAAGGGCTGACCTGAATTTATTTGGAAATAGCCGAAAAAGAATTATCTTTCCTCCCTAAAAAGCAATATGAAAAGTCCGATGAGTTATTTTTCGAATATAAGAGATCCCCGTATTGAACGCACGCGCGAGCATGATTTGGAAGACATTTTGTTTATCGCTATTGCATTGATAATATGCGTAGCAGAGAGTTGGTATGATATGGAAGAGTTCGGTAAGGCAAAAGAAGAGTGGTTGAAAACATTTTTGCGCCTGCCGGGAGATTCTAAGGTTGTCGCCCGGGGAGGGGTATAAAAAAGAAATGGTTGTCTCACGACAACCACAATCTTCATTGTTAACCTTAAATCTAATACCATGAAAAACACTCTGCAAAGATAAGGCATTTATGTTGAACAACATCATTTTTCAGCAAAAAAATGCATCCCGTTAAGTTTATTTAACTTCTGACGTCCGTACCCCACATTAATTTTTCATGTAAAGTTTGGTAAAAAGTTTGATTAAATCGCTTGATTACGAGCGTTGAAAATTCGGCTTTACTGATTTTCAATACCGTACCCACAGGAAAATCCTCCGATCTCCCATCCAACGAAGCAAGGAAAGAATTTGTCCGGCTTTCCACATTTAACGTAATTATATAATTATCCGGTATCACGATCGGACGGACATTCAAAGAATGTGGCGCAACCGGACTTAATATGAAATTCCGATTCTGAGGTAATAAAATAGGTCCGTTCACACTCATAGAGTAAGCCGTCGATCCGGTAGGTGTCGCGATGATAAGTCCATCCGCTACATAGGAAGTCAGATAATCATCATTCAAATAGGTATGAACCGTAATCATGGAAGAAGTATCCCGCTTCAGGATCGCTACCTCATTCAGCGCGTAATGGAATCCGTCAAACGCGCGTTCTTCTATATCCATCATACGTAAAAGGGAACGTTCTTCTATCTTATAATCTCCCCGGAATAATTCATCCAAAGTCTCATCAATCTGATTACTGCCGATATCTGCCAAAAAGCCAAGACGTCCCGTATTAATTCCTAAAATGGGGATATTTTGTTTATTCACCTCCAATGCCGTACGCAAAAAAGTGCCATCGCCTCCTACGCTTAAGACAATATCCAGGTCAAATATCCTGTCGTCAATAATTTTCACGTTCTCAGGATGGTAATTAAACTTTCCACCTAAAAAAACGGCATAACCGGACCGGATATAAACATCCGCACCCAAAGCGTTCAATTTATTAAACAAACCCTTTACAACCGGTAATTTATCAGGGTTACATTCCCTGCCAAAAACGCCTATTCTCATTTTGTTGATATATTTTTGGACAATTAGTTCTGTTTTTTCAGTAATTACTTGTACATTTGCGCTTAGCTTTTGCTACAAAGATAGTGCAAGTTGAGAGAAATATAAAATAAATGTATTTATTTTTATTTCCGAAACGCAGCCTATCTTCTGTTTTACAAAAGATAGTGCAAGTTGATGAGGAATATATAAATGTATTTTTATTTTCGGAACGCAGCCTGTCATAATAACAACTAATGTCGAATATGATTAAATTAAGTGTAAATATAAACAAAGTTGCAACGATTCGTAATTCACGCGGCGGAAATATCCCTAATGTGAAAAAAGTCGCACAGGATTGTGAGTCTTTCGGTGCGCAGGGCATTACGGTACATCCCCGTCCGGACGAACGACATATCAGATACAGCGATGTCTACGAAATAAAGCCGATGATCAAAACCGAACTAAATATAGAAGGATATCCGGATCAAAGGTTTCTTGACCTGGTAACAAAGATCAAACCGACGCAGGTCACGCTCGTTCCCGATGCACCTGATACACTTACGTCGAATCAGGGTTGGGATGTAGAAACGAATCTTGACAAATTGACCGAACTGGTAGAACTTCTCACATCCAAAGGCATACGTACCTCGCTTTTCGTGGAAACCGATTTGAAAAATATAGAGTTTGCCGCCAAAACGGGAACGGACCGTATCGAACTTTATACCGGCCCTTATGCGGAACATTTTGCGAAAGACCGGGAAGAAGCGATTGCACCGTTTATCGAAGCAGCTTGTAAAGCTAAAAAACTCGGATTAGGCGTTAACGCCGGACATGACCTGAGCTTGGTGAATCTTGCCTTTTTCGCCTCCCGGATCCCTTTCACGGATGAGGTATCTATCGGGCATGCGCTCATCAGCGATGCACTCTATTACGGGCTGGAAAAAACGATCTCTATGTATAAGGATTGTCTGAAATAAAAACGGAAATAACTCAATAACAAAATAAAAAATATGAACGTTCTATTATTATTACAACAAACAGGTGCACGGGCAACAGGAGTTGCGGCAGATGCACCACCTGTATTAACCGACACGGTAACCGACGCCTTGCCGACAGAAGCGCAGATGAATATCCTTGACCTCGCCACAAAAGGAGGGTGGATTATGATTGTATTGCTCATCCTGTCGTTTATCGCGATTTTTATTTTTATACAGCGTTTCCTTGTCCTACGCCGCGCCAACAAAAATGATGAAAATTTCATGAACCGGATAAAAGATTACATCCACGACGGAAAAATCGACTCGGCGATCAATCTTTGCCGTAAAACAAGAAACCCGTCGGCGCGCATGATTGAAAAAGGAATATCCCGTCTCGGAAGACCAATGAATGATGTCCTGGTAGCCATTGAAAACGTAGGAAATATTGAGGTTGCCAAACTGGAAAAAGGATTTCCGGTCCTGGCAACTATCGCAGCCGGAGCTCCGATGATCGGATTTCTCGGAACTGTAACAGGAATGGTACGCGCGTTTTTCGATATGGCCAATGCAGGAACAAATGTCGACGTAGCACTGCTTTCCGGCGGCATTTACGAAGCGCTTGTAACCACCGTAGCAGGGCTTATCGTGGGGATCGTCACCTTGTTTGGCTATAACTATTTAGTTTCGCAGGTAGACAATGTGGTGAATAACCTGGAATCCCGTACCATGGAATTTATGGACTTATTAAACGAACCGGCGAATTAAAAAAGCATGGCACTAAAACGAAAAACAAAAATAAATCCGAATTTCAGCATGGCCTCTATGACCGACGTCATATTTCTGCTGTTGATATTCTTTATGGTGACCTCTACGGTAGTGGTGCCCAATGCGATCAAACTGACGCTTCCGCAGTCGCAAAAGCAGACTGCCGCCAAGCCGTTATCGCGTGTGACGATCGACAAGAATCTCAATTACTACGTGGCATTCGGAAAACAACGGGAAAAACAGGTATCGCTGAACGATATCGCACCTTTCCTGCAGGAACGTTACAACCAGGAACCGGAGATGTTTGTGCTCCTGTATGCCGATGAAACGGTGCCCTATGGGGAGATCGTCAAAATAATCAACATTGCGAATGAAAATAAATTTAAGATGGCATTAGCCACCCGTCCGCAAAGAAACAGATAAAAATGAAATTCAATAAAGACGACATATCCGCATTAACAGGTACGATTGTTGTACACCTGGCGCTTATCCTGATACTGTATTTCAGTATTCTGCGGACGATTGTTCCGAGAGAAGACAGCGGTATCCTTGTCAATTTCGGAGATATGTACACCGCTGTCGGGACGTATGAGCCTCAGTATACAGCCAATCCGCCACAGCGGGAGACGCCGCCGCCACCGCAACCCAAACCTACCCCGAAACCCGAAGAATTGATCACCCAGGAAGAAGAAGAAACCGTCTTGATTCCCGACAAAAAGAAAAAAGAAAAACAGGTTGCCGACGAAAGGGCGCAACGCGAACGCGAAGAAGCAGAACGCAGACGTAGGGAAGAAGAGGAAAGGAAGCGAAAGGAAGAAGATCTCAAAAGGCAACAGGAGGCTATCAGCAACCGCGTATCCAACGCATTCGGGATGGCGTCCTCACAGGAAAGCCGGCAGGGAGATGCAACCACCGGAACCGGAAATCAGGGAAGCCCCTTCGGAAATTCCGACACGGGAGCAAACCAGAACACGGGAGGATTCGGCACATTTAACCTTGACGGACGTTACATCGGACAGGGAGGATTGCCTCGCCCGACAGACCGCGGACAGGAAGAAGGCAAAATCGTAATAAACATTACGGTAGATCCGAATGGCAATGTAATCCTGGCTGAAATAGGCCGGGGTACAAACATTGACAACGCACAAATGCGTAAGAGCGCTATTGACGCAGCCAAGCGTGCCAAATTCAATAAGATCAAAGGAACTAATAACCAAAACGGAACTATTACATATATTTATAAACTGACATAAAATTTGAATCCATTATGAAAGCATTTGTATTTCTCGCAACCGGCTTCGAAGAACTGGAAGCTGTCGGAACTATTGATATCCTGCGACGTGGAGAGATTGAAACAATCACCGTGTCCGTAACCGGCGACAAAACCGTTACAGGCGTACACGGTATCCCCGTAATTGCAGACGAACTTTTTGAAGATGTGGATTGTAGCCATTCTGATGCGTTAGTACTCCCCGGAGGAGGACCCGGAAGTGAAAATCTGAATAAGCACGTAGGACTGCGCAAAGCCCTGGTTGCCGCATTTGAAAACAACCAATTATTAGCCGCCATCTGCGCTTCTCCCCGCGTATTCGGCAGCCTCGGACTCCTCAATGGCAAAAAAGCAACCTGCTATCCCGGGATCGAACCCGAACTAACCGGCGCAACGGTTGTTGACGAACCGACAGTAACCGACCACAATATCATCACAGGTCGCGGACCCGGACTCGTATTCGATTTCGGCCTGGAAATCGTCAGATACCTTACAGCCAGCGAATGTGCCGCCGACGATGTTGCCGAAGCCATGCTTCTGTAACTATAACAGAATCAAAAAGCAAGCAGCGAAACAAGCAATAATGCAAAAAGCAGTACATTACGCGAGGTTTGTTCAAGCGTTTGATTGAGTCCGCTACCGGATATACGTCGCAGATCCTGCCAGGTAAAAAGTTGCAGCATTAGAAAAAACAAAAATAGAAACCAGATTCCTTTATCCCGGTAAAGGTAAACCGGAAAGGCAAACACAACTGCCAGGATCGCGTTTATCAGATACAGAATCCGGCCAAACTTACGTCCGAAAAGAACGATCGTCGTTCTTTTGCCGACAGCAGCGTCCTGTTCATAATCCCGGTAATTATTTACAATCAGGATATTTACAGAAAGAAAACCCATGGACAGGGATAGCCAGAAAGCCGTCCACGTAAATGCGCCGGCCTGCACATAATATGTAAAACATAACGGAATAATTCCGTAAAACAACAATACGCAAACATCTCCCCAGCCATTATAGGCTAAAGGATATGGACCCGCACTATAAGCCGGTACACACAAGGCAATCGCTATCCCCACCAAGATAAGCCACCCGCTTCCGTAAAAAAGCAAACCACACCCGCAGGCACAGGCCAGGAACAGCACGATGAATGTTGCTTTCAGCATCGCTTCCGGTTCAATCCACCCGGAAGCAACCGCACGAGCCTGCCCCAAGCGCTCCTTGCCATCCGCGCCCTTTTTAAAATCAAAATAATCATTCGCCAGATTAGAGGCGATCTGGGCAAATAAAGCGACAAACAAACATAAAAGCGCCGGTATCCACTGAAATGCGCCATTCCGGTATGCCAGGGCACAGGCCACCAGCACAGGGCCGACCGAGGCCGCCAACGTTTTAGGACGCGCCGCCGCTATCCACGCATGAATCTTACTTATTGCCATCTACTGTCGCTATAATTATTGTTACACTTACTTATTTACTTGTATCCCGGCAATCGAACGCCTTATAGATCTCTTACTTTAAACGGATTAAATGATATATCCGTATCATACGCATCACTCCCCTCCATCTGTTTTACGTACCGGACGGCACGTATGGTAACAGGTAGTACGACTATCTCATAAACCGATTTCAGAACAGCCTGAGCGCCTATCATTAACAAAAGTTTATCCCCGGAAATAACACCCCAGAATGCGATCGGGAAAAATATAAGCGAATCTGCGCTCTCACCCGCTAATGTAGAAACGATCGCACGCAGTGAAAAATTACGCCCTCCGGACAACACTTTCATCCGGCTCATTACATAAGCATTCAGGAATGAACCGGTAAGAAATGCGCAAAAGCTCGCCGCCACTATCCGGGGAGCCATCACAAACACAAAATTAAAACTCTCCGCTCCTTCCCAGAATGGCGCCGCAGGAAGCCATATCGCCAACTGTACCAGTCCAACCACCAGAAAATTAATGGCAAACCCGCTCCATATAACCAGACGAGCCTTCTTATACCCCCAGACTTCAGAGATACAATCATTTATAATATAAGAAATCGGAAAAACCAGTAGACCTGCCGTCGCCGTAATAGGCCCTAACCGAATAATCTTAGCTTCCAGTAAATTGGAAACAATCAGACACACAACAAATAAAATCCCCAGCAACATAAAAGGGACAGAAACCATTTTTTTCATAAATCTTGTTTTTTTAAGTGGTTATCAAGCACACTATCCATCATCTATTGAGTCGCAAAGATAACGAAAACATCTCTGATTCCTTATGCAGAAAGAAAAAAAGTTCATCTGGAGGCTTAACGCTAAACATTTTCCTCTTTTCTTATGCAGTCATTTGTTATTTTCGTATCGTTGTCAAAAATAACCCAAATGAAGTCATATCCCGATATAGAATGATTGAGAAATTACTCGACGATTTTTTCGAGTACTTCTTTCCTGCGTCTTATCGAAAAGAATGATTCCAGTTTCGGTCATGGATTAAATCCATTGACAATATTAAGCTGTGTTCAAAAATAGCCCAGCCTTGAAATAATATCGTTC
>JAIRKN010000032.1 GCA_031260095.1 Tannerella sp.
TGATGTATTGGTTGGTGTGAATCTTTTGCGTGAAGGGTTGGATCTGCCTTCGGTATCATTGGTAGCCATACTGGATGCGGATAAGGAAGGCTTTTTGCGTTCACACGATTCATTGACGCAAACGGCCGGACGTGCCGCCCGCAATATTAACGGAAGGGTTATTTTTTATGCGAATAACATAACAATGAGTATGCAACTGACGATCAAAGAAACGACCCGTCGCCGGAAGAAACAGTTGGATTATAATAAAAAACATGGTATAACACCCCGTCAGATTGTTAAAAATACGGATTCTATTTTGGGAGAGACAAAAACGAAGCTGGCAGAAACGTATGCTTATGTGGAGAACAAACTGTTGATGGTGGCTGACCCTGTGATGCAATACATGAATCAGGGACAACTTGAAATGGTAATCGAAAAAATGAAAAGTCAAATGACCGAAGCGGCCCGGAATCTTGACTTTATTGAGGCGGCCCAATATCGGAATGAAATGCTTATATTGCAGGATAAGTTGGATAAGAAACCGGCAGATAAAAAAAAGACGCTTTAAATTTAATGCCTGGAGGGATGTTTATATTGAAATTCAAAAATGTAATTTTGTTGCCGGCTTTGCTGATTTTCTGTTTACCTTGCCGGAGTAAACAGAAGGCGGATGATCGTCTTATTTTTGATGATTATATCCGTTATATAAAGCCATACAGTTCTTGTGCGATGACGGATATAGTGATTGAAACTGCACGTTTTTTTCTTGACAGACCTTATGTTGCATCTACATTGGAAAAGGAACCGGAGCAACTGATTGTCAATCTGCGCGAATTTGATTGTACCACTTTTGTAGAAACGGTGCTTGCCCTTTCATATACAGTCAGGAAATCGGAAAGCCCGGCATTTGAGGATTTTTGTGAGCTGTTACGTCAGATTCGTTACAGAAGCGGCCTTATCAACGATTATACGGACCGGTTACACTATTTTACGGATTGGATATATGAAAATGAAAAGAAAGGATTTGTATATGATGTGACGAAAAAGGCAGGAGGAAAATCCTATCGCCCGGATCTGGATTTTATTTCTTCGCATCCGGATCGTTATCCCCAGTTAAAGTCAAACTCTGGGTTTGCAGGGATATTGCGCAGGAAAGAGCGTGAAATTTCAGAAAGACGTAGTTATTCGATGATTGCCGGATCTGAAATAGCTGCCGGTAAGGATGTTTTACAAAACGGTGATATTGTTTGTTTTGTGACTGATATCAAGGGATTGGATGTGACACATGTCGGATTTATTTACTTTTGCGCCGGACAAATGACGTTTATTCATGCTTCATCGTCGGCAAAAAAGGTGATTATTAATCCGCATTCTGTCCGGGAATATGTGGAACAATCCCGGCATACAAAAGGTATAATGGTCGTCAGGCCATTTGATCTGGAGTGAAATTTTCCCCAAAACGTTTTTTCAATTCAGGAGCATGTTGTATATTTGTGCTTTGTAAGTATGTTATTGAGCAATCGTGGTTAAACAGGAGAAAAGAATAATAGATTTATCAACCAGTCTGTCAGAAGTTTGGAGGGTCCTTACGGAAGAAGAACGCGAGATCTTACGCAATAATTCAAAGATTCAGAATTTTAAGAGGAATGAAAAGATTTATTGCGAGGGCGATGATTCTGTGGATATGATGTGTCTTCTGAAAGGTAAGGTTAAGATATATAAAGAGGGGGTGGGCGGCCGCAGTCAGATTATCCGTGTGATAAAACCGATCCAGTATTTCGCTTATCGTGCTGCATTTGCCCGTGAACCTTACCTGACAAATGCTTCGGCGTTTGAAGCTTCTACCATTTGTATTATTCCTATGACTATAGTAGAAAAACTTATCTACGGAAATCCGAATCTGGCCATGTTTTTCATACGACAATTGTCGGTAGACCTTGGTGTTGCTGACGAACGTACGGTCAATCTTACGCAAAAGCATATACGTGGGCGGTTGGCCGAATCGTTGCTGTTCCTGCGTGATAGTTATGGGCTGGAAGAGGATGGAGCAACTATCAGTATTTATCTTTCACGCGTAGATCTGGCTAACCTTTCCAATATGACTACTTCCAATGCGATTCGTACACTCTCCACGTTTGTTTCCGAACATATTATTGCAATGGACGGGCGAAAAATAAAAATTATAGATGAAGATCGATTGCGGAAAATAAGTCGCAGAGGTTGATTCTTAAATTAGCGGTCCGGTGGAACATTCGTTAATCATAAATTATAAGGACAAGGTCATATTTACCAGTGATTCACACTGGCTTCATCCTCTTTTCGAATTAAATGATTTTCTGCAGAAAGAAACACTTCCGGCAAAAGAGTTGTTCCTGCGTGATAAAATCGCCGGTAAAGCGGCGGCATGTATGATATCATACCTGGGTATTGCAATATGTCATATCGAACTGATCAGTAAGCGTGCGGCGCTTGTATTTGACGCAGCCGGAATTACGTATTCTTATGACCGTATGGTGGAACAGATTGATTGCCGTACGGAATATTTGATTGATGATGACATGTCTATAAATGAGGTGTGGCTTTTTTTACGGAAACGTGCGGGAAGGGTAGAGGGCTTACCTGTTAAGATAGAAAATATATCCTATTGGGTTGGTTCACGTATTGTTTTGAAGGATTTGTATCTGGAGCTATCAGCCGGAGAGCAGCTTGTTGTTCATGGCGCTAATGGAGCCGGTAAAACGACTTTACTGAAAGCTATGCTGGGACTTGTGAGGCCTGCAGGAGGTATAATAAAAATCGGCGATTATCAGGTCGGGAGTAAGGAATGGGTACATAACCGAATGAATACGGCTTATGTATATCAGGAAAATATAAAAAATACCTTTCCTGTCTCGGCAGGGGAGGTGGTATCCATAGGGCTTGCAGGTATCAGAATGCCGGCTTCTGAAGTTTTATACAATGTAGAACTGGCGATGCGCCGTACCGGATGTTTCAATTTGTTTAAACGCTCGTATCATTCGTTGTCGGGTGGCGAGAAACAACGTGTATCCCTGGCGCGTTGCCTGTGCCAACATGCCAAAGTATTATTGTTTGACGAGCCGACTTCTTTCCTTGATCAGGAAGGGAAAGATGATCTGCTGACATTGTTGCGGGAACTTTGCTATAAGGAAGCTCCTACGATTTTGATGGTATCGCATGATATGACGTGGATCGAACAATTGGGATGGGATAGGAAAGAGTTGAAAGGAGGTCGCTTATGTTAGAATTGTTGACGCTTTCTCCTATTATAAAAGGATTGATCCTGTTGGTTGTGGCAGGTGTTTCTTTTCCTGTGACGGGCGTTTATCTCTTACGTCTGAACCTGTTGCCTCTGCGTTTTATGTTAATGCATGGCGCTATCCTTGGAGGCGCTCTCGCTTTGTCTTTATCATGGAGTCCTTTTATTACAACAATCGCAGTCAACCTGTCGCTTGTTTTATTGATGACAAACGCTTCCCGCTCCCTTAAAAGAGATGCAGGTTATATCAGTACATTTTTTATGGTTATATCTATATCGCTTGCATTTATCCTGGTCTATAAATTTAATGTACAGGCAAAAGACACTCTTTCTCTTTTATGGGGAAGCCTTTATACCTCCACATGGGGGGAAGTGATGGCAGTTGTCGTGTTTTCTTTTTTACTGATTACGTTCCTGTTAATTAACTATCGTAAATTGCAGGCATTCTTCTTTGACCGCGAAATAGCCTATACTTCAGGCGTTGATGAGCGTTTTTTATATTATACGATTGTATTATTTACAGCAATGACGGTGGCAATGGCTATGAAAATAATCGGCGCTTTATTGCTTGACGCATTATTACTGCTACCAGCCCTGATCGCTACTTTTCATGCGAAAAGTCTGCGGGGTGTACTGGTTTGGTCTTCTTTATGGGGGGGGATATTTGCAATCGGAGGTTTTTTTATCGCCTTACTGTTTGATATTCCGGCCAGTTCTGCTATTGCTGCACTGGCTTCTGTCGTTTTTGTCGTTATTTTTATTATCAAACGAAAATGAACAAGATGTTGATAAGATTTTTCATTTGTGCAATGGGCCTGATCGTATTTGTTTCATGTCAGGGTAAAAAAAGAACTTCTCATTCCGATAGAGTCGTGGTTGCGACAACGGCCTGGACAGCGGCTTATGCAGAAGCGGCAGGAGCCGGGGAGGTTGTGATACTGGCGCCTTTTGAGATGGAGCATCCGTCCGAATATGAGTTGCGTCCGGGGGATATTCCTGAAATCATGAATGCGGAGTTGATTGTTTATGCCGGTTATGAAGTCATGACGGACCGGTTAAAAAAAGGATTGGATATTCCGCAGGAGAAATTATTACTTGTAGATACGGATTATCGTTATGAGGCAATAGTGCAGTCGGTTATGAATATAGCCAAGCATTTAGGCACGGAAGATATTGCACGTGATAACCTTTTCACAGTTCGTCGGGCTTTGGATGACGGAAGGTCGATGCTACGGGAAAAGAATATGTCGGATAAACCGGTTATGGTACATCGTTTTCAATCTTCTATAGCCGGGGAACTCGGTCTGAGGCCCGTCGTGTTATTTGGCCCGTCTGCTCCGGAAGCTTCGGAGATTGCCGAGGCTGCGAAAAAGGAGGTCTTTATGATTATAGACAACTTCCATAATCCGGTCGGTCAGCCGCTTAAGGAGGTATTGTCTGATAAAAAATATGTGCGGTTCCTGAATTTTCCGGGACTGAAAGGTACAAAAACATTAACGGACGTTATCCGGTATAACATTTCTCAGATAGTAGCGGAATAATTTATCTTCATCCTAAAATCCGCAAGCAAATAATTTGTTAGTTTCGGTGAAATTGCAGAAGCACGCTGCTTTGCGTCGGAAGTTTTGCGCTTTAGGGGAAGCGAAATAAATAAGATATAACGAATAAATTACATTCTGCTCAAAAGTCGCGTAGCGACGACACTTTATTAACCGTATGCTTTAGCATACGGATTATCAATCACATCCCCGTCAAGTCCCGCAGGGACGACACTTGATTAATTGGTTGATAGAGTGTCGTCCCTGCGGGACTTATGAGAGAACAAGTTCGCTGCCGTATGCTAAAAGCATACGGTTAATAAAGTGTCCTCCCTGCGGGACTTGACGGGTATGTGATTGATAATCCGTAAGCTAAAGCATACGGTTAATCAAGTGTCGTCGCTACGCGACTTTTGAGCAGAATGTAATTTATTCGTTATATCTTATTTATTTCGCTTCCCATAGATTTGTAATCTTGTTTATCACAACGGCGGGAATATTGAAAATCGTCGCAAAATAGTTGAAGCTATTGTGTGCAATCTTGATACATCCAAATTTTTACAACATAATCATGGCGCAAAAAAGAAACGTGAAATTGAACAGTTGAAGTTGGAATGGTAAAATTGGCAGAAAAAATATTCCCTCAATTTCAGCAAATA
>JAIRKN010000114.1 GCA_031260095.1 Tannerella sp.
TATCTTTGCCTGAGTTTAGGTTCATAAACAAGAATAATATGTCGGAAATTAAATGTATTGGAGTGATGACCTCAGGAGGTGATGCTCCGGGTATGAATGCAGCGGTTCGTGCGGTTACCCGCGCTGCAATAGCTAACGGAATGATGGTGAAAGGTATTTATCGCGGATATAAGGGACTTATATCTGATGAAATTGAAGATTTTAAAACGCAGAATGTCAGTAATATCATACAGCGTGGCGGTACAATCCTGAAAACAGCCCGTAGTGAGGAGTTCAAAACTCCGGAAGGTATGCAGAAAGCATACGATAATCTGATGAATCACAAGATTGATGCGTTAGTTGTTATTGGTGGCGACGGCAGCCTTACCGGAGCGCGTAGTTTCGCGCAGAAATATAATTATCCGATCGTAGGTATTCCCGGTACGATTGACAATGATTTATATGGAACGGATACAACCATAGGGTATGATACCGCATTAAATACGATCGTGGAGTGCGTCGATAAAATCCGTGATACGGCGTCGTCCCACGAGCGATTGTTTTTCATCGAAGTAATGGGACGCGACGCCGGTTTTCTCGCATTGAACGGAGGTATTGCTTCCGGAGCGGAAGCGGCGATTATCCCGGAGATTTATTTGCAGAAAGACCAGTTGTCGGAAATGATCGAAAATGGTTTTCGTAAATCAAAAAACAGCAGTATCGTACTTGTAGCGGAAAGCGAGGCTACCGGTGGCGCAATGGATGTTGCCGAACGGGTGAAAAAAGAGTATCCGCAGTTTGATGTGCGTGTATCCATATTAGGTCATTTACAGCGGGGAGGAGCTCCTTCCGCACAGGATCGTATCCTCGCGACCCGTATGGGAGTGGCCGCGATCGAAGCATTGCTGGAAGATCAGCGAAACGTAATGGTGGGCATTGTGAATGATGAAATCGTATTGGTACCGTTCGTTAAGGCGATTAAGAATGAGAAACATGTCGATCCGGCTTTGCTGGATATATTAAGGATTGTTTCGATGTAAAACAATAAAAAAGCGACCGGAATGGTTGCTTTTTCATTTTACCTGAAATTTATACTGCGCATGCAATATAAAAGTTCAAAGAAAAGGATGGTGGCATAAAAATACGTTATCTTTACGGGCAGTTTTATTCACCGGTAATTACACACAATGGAAAAGAGAGTATTCAAACGTTTGCCTTACGGCAAATCGGATTTCAGTGACATCATAACAAGCGGTTATGCCTATATCGACAAGACACGTTTCATCGAAGCACTGTAAAACGAATCCAACCCCAACCCCAACCAATTTTTCATCTGTCCGCGCAAATTCGGAAAGACGCTGTTTCTTACGATGCTTTAAAATTATTACGACCTCAACCGCAAAGACGGCTTCGAGCAGATATTCGGCAACCTGTATACAGGCAAACATCCGACGCCGGAAAGAGGTAGCTACGCCATGCTTGAATTTGATTTTTCGGGATTAGATACTTCCGACGAGGAGAGTTTTTCAGGTAAAGTACAGGATGCCGTTTGCCTATTTTTAAATATGTATGAGAAGATTATACCCGATTCGGCGTCCATGATACGGCGGATAGATGAAGAAAAAGACCTCGGCATTGCCGCTTTGACCATTGCATTCGATGCAGCGTTCAACCGGATGGATGATCCGTGCGTCCGGATGGGTGATCCCCCAAAGGGAAAGGAATATAAAAAAGAATAAACTTTTCATTATGGAGAAAGAGTAAAAAGCACAGTGGGTTACATGTCGGTCTGTCTGAGTAGTTGCCATTTTTTTTATAAGACAGGAAGCCGGTATCTTGAGGCCTTGTCCGGAACTTGTTCGTTAATCCGGTTACCGGAGACGTTATTTTACTTTTCAGATGACCTGCCATAATCTTAACCGAACCGTAACAATCCGGTTTGTGTCCTGTAATAATATGGGAATACTTTTGCGGCGAATTCATTAAAGTAATTCACAATGAAAAAAGTATTTTTTACCGCAATCATTCCGGCAAATGTATTTTATCATGCTGCGGGGCAAAAAATAAAAGGATCGGATACCATGCTGCCTTTGTCGCAGAAAGAGGCGGAGAGTTTTATGAAAAAAAAACTTCCGAAACGGTTACTGTTACGGGAGGAGGCAAGCGGGGGTGGGGATCTCTCTTCTTTACTTGAAGGAACGACGGATATCGTACAGCTTTCCTGTAAAATAAAGTTCGACGAAAAGCAGAAATTACAGGAAAAGGGTAAGTCTGTAAAAGAAATCATAACCGCTTACGATGCGCTGGCGGTCATCGTCCCCCCTTCAAACAAGACTTCTAACCTGACGCGTGAACAAATGGGAGGTATTTTTATCGGAGAAATAACAAACTGGAAAGAAGTCGGGGGAGAGGATTTAAAATTATCCCGTATTCACGCGAAATATCGTCCGGCACATACGAATTTTTCAAGACAAGCGCACTGAAAAATAATAAAGGAAATTTGAATGTATAGGCGATCATTGCAGTAACATTGTAGAAGACATTGTTTTCTATATTGATGCAAAAGTTTTAAAACATACCGGTCAGAAATAATGGTTTCTGTCATAAAAGGACTAATTTTGTCATAAAAGAAAAGTATAACCTATATAATTATGCGGCAGAAAATACTTATCGTAGACGACGAACCGGTTATCCGGGAAGTGCTTGAGTTCAACTTGAAAAGCGAAGGATTTG